>JBOFDW010000105.1:0-21548 GCA_051647385.1 Fusobacteriaceae bacterium | reverse complement strand
GTAATATGAAAAAATTTATTTTCTTTCTTGCATGGGTCGGGATATTTATTATGTCAGCTATTGGAATTCTACATACTTTTGTTCCAAATTTTCTTCAAGAAAAGTATGAGAGCCTAAATATTATTTTTAGTTCAGATTTGTTACTGACAATAGTCTCTATTTTATATTTTATATTTTGCGTTACAAGTTTCTTCGCACTTTTCAAAAGAGATAAAAACTTTTTAGTGAAATCAAAACTTGGGACAATAGTTGTATCAGCTGGGTCAATAAAAAGTATGGTTAAGAAAACTTTGGCTAGTGAAGAATATGTAAGCATAAAAAAAATTGAGACAGTAAGAAAAGGAAAAAAATTTAATTTGAAAGTTGTAATAGTTGCTTCTGCTGAAAATGATATTCAAGCAAAAATTTTGTCTATGCAAGAAAAATTAAGCGAAGAATTAAAAGAATCAATCGGTATGAATTTTAATAAGATAGAAATAAAGATTGTTGATTTTGTAACAAAAAATTAGGAGGTATTTATGTTAGAGAAGCTGCTTGAAATTTTTGTAAGCAATAGAAAAAAATACCTGCGATGTCTTATTGCTTTTGTTTTAGCTCTACTACTTTTTACTCTCGGATTTTGGAAAACTTTTTTTATTTTTGTGATTTCTTTTTTAGGATATCTTAGTGGGTCCGAAGAATTTATAAGAAGATTAAAAGATTTTATTAATAGCATAAACAGAAGATAAGGATTTGTGAAAAAATTATGGGTAGACGTAGTGCAAGAGAAGAATTGTTCAAAATAGCTTTTGAGGCGGACATGAATGATGTCAAGCCAAATGAAATTATGGAAAATTTTTTAGCTAGAGAGGACGTGCATTTTTCTCCAAGTGGAAAAGATTTTTTTATCCGCTATGTAGAAGGTCTCTCAAAAACTGATGATAAAATTATAGAGATTTTGAAAAATATAATAGAAGGTTGGGAGCTAGATAGAATTGGAGTAGTGGAAAGAGTGCTACTAAAATGTGCTACCTATGAACTAACTTTTGAGGAAACTGGTTATGAGATAGTTGCTAACGAAGCTGTTGAACTTGCAAAACTTTATGGAGATGAAAAATCCTACGAGTTTGTGAACGGAGTTTTGGCAAAACTTATTAAATCAAAAAATATTAAAAATAATAAAATTTAAGATGAAAATATTTTTGGCGTTGAAACTTGAAAAAGATTCAACGCTATTATTTTTTCCAAAAATAAAATTAGATTACTAAAAATTTTTTATTTCTTGACTTTTTTTTTAAATTGCGGTATATTTATATTGAACTAAGGTTTTTTTAAATGATTCATTATTAAATATTTTAGGAGGGATTGATGCACGTAATAAATAAAGACGCATGTGTTGGATGTGGAGCATGTGCTGGAACTTGTCCAGTAGGAGCTATCTCTGCTGATGCTGATGGGAAATATGAAATTTCTGATGCATGTGTAGATTGTGGAGCTTGTACTTCAGTTTGCCCAACAGATGCAATCAGTGCATAAGTTTTAAGTTACACCAATAAAGAAACTACTGATTCACTCGGTAGTTTTTTTATTAGAGGGAATAAAAAATATTTAAGAAAAAATATTAGGAAAAAAAATTAAGAAAAAATATTAAAAATTTTAGAAAAGCTTTGGATAGAGGAAAAATGTTTAGAGAAAAAAAAGAAGGATATTATTATGTGGAAGAATTTGAAAAATTTGGAGTGGAGGCAATTTACACTTCAGAAATTTTAGAATTTAATTCACCTCTGATAAAAGTTCACGGAATACAAACTCACACCAAAAATGTTTTGGTAATAGATGAGAAAAATTTTGATCAAAAAAAAATTCCGTTCAAAGATACAGACGGATTTATAACCAACAGAAAAGATGTGGTAATATATACGAAGCATGCAGATTGTTTGGCGATTTATTTTTACGACAAGAAAAATTCTGCCATTGGTCTTTGCCACTCTGGGTGGAAAGGTAGCTTTGATGAGATAGGATTTGAAGCTATAAAACTTTTCAGGAAAAATTATGGGACTGAGCCAAAAGATTTGCTTGTTGCTTTGGGGATAGGAATTTCTCAGAAAAATTATGAAGTATCAAAAGATTTTTACGAAAAATTTTCTGATAAATTTTCGGAAGAAATTATTTCAAAAAGTTTTATCAAAAAAGAAATTATAGAAGAGATTAAAGAAAAAAGTAAAGAAGATAAAAAAAATATCGAAGAAAATACTGAGAAATATATTTTCGACAATGAAATATTTAATTATCGTCTAATGATAAAGTATGGAGTTCAGTCAGAAAATATTTTCATGTCAGGGCTATGCACATACGAAGATAAAAATTTGCATTCTTACCGTCGCGATAAAGAAAATTCTGGTAGGAACGGGGCGTATATAAAATGGAAATAAAAGGAGAAAAAAATGTCTAAGTTTAAAAATGTTGGAGGTCAAGCTGTAATTGAAGGCGTAATGATGAGAGGCACAGAATTTTTGGCAACAGCTGTGAGAAAACCAACTGGAGAAATAGTTTACAAGAAGCAAAAAATTTCAATGAGAAAAAATGGATTGCTAAAAAAACCATTTATTCGTGGGGTGATAATGCTTTTTGACTCATTAGTTTTTGGCGTAAAGGAGCTAACATTTTCTGCCAATCAATCTGGTGAGACTGAAGAACAAGTTTTGACAGACAAGCAAGCAGTGCTCACAGTAATATTTGCTATGTCTCTTGGTGTTGGACTATTTATGCTTTTACCATCTTTTATTAGTAACTTAATTTTTCGTGAAAATCGTGTGGCTTCAAATTTGATGGAGGCGATACTCAGGCTTGTGATGTTCGTTGTTTATGTTTGGGCGATTTCTTTTTCCAAAGATGTCCGAAGAATTTTTCAATATCATGGAGCTGAGCACAAAACAATTTATGCTTACGAAAATGATTTGGAACTAAGTGTTGAGAACTCAAAAAAATTCACGACTCTTCATCCTCGTTGCGGAACAAGTTTTTTGATTATTGTAATGCTTGTCTCTATATTAGTTTTTTTTGCGGTGGATTTTATTTTTCCAGTGCCAACAAATTTTGTTCAAAAGATTTTAATGAGACTTGGTACTAGAATTATTTTTGTGCCACTTGTTGCTGCAATTTCATACGAGATTCAAAGATATAGTAGTCGACATTTGGATAATTATTTTGTGAAATTGATTTCTGCACCGGGACTTTCTTTGCAAAAAATAACAACCCATGAGCCAGACGACTCACAACTTGAAGTTGCAGTGGTAGCTCTAAGGGTTGCTATCGGTCAAGACGTTCAAAATGCTAAAGAAATTTTTGTGTAAATATTTTAATAAATATACCAACCCATCAAAATATTTTTGAGATTAGGAAAAATATTTATCAAAATTTGGAACAGAGAAACAATAACTATACCATCAATGAAAAACAGTGTTTTCGAACGCTGTTTTTTTAACATAAAATCTATTAGCTTAGAAAATAAAACTATACCCAAAACCATTCCAACTGCAAAAAAATATAAATTTAAAAAGCTATCACTAAAAATAGTTTGGAAAAAACTTAAGTTAGACGTTCCTTTGAGCAAAGAAAAAAGTGCCTCAACAGAAGTGTTGATAGAAAGTAATACATTAAAATATTCACCAATCATTAAGAGCAAAAGCGACCCAGAAATTCCTGGAATTATCATTGCACCAGATGCTATCGCCCCACAAAGAAAAAGTTTTATCCCATAAGAAAGTGTGAAAACTTTTATTACTGCTCCAATATCATCTTTATCTCCGTACATAATCCCTAAGAGAATAAAAATAAAAGTAAGAAGTCCACCAAAAATCATAGAAGCAAGATTTTGCTTCGACCATTTTTCTCCTTTGACAATAATTCTAATGGAAGGAATTATTAGAATCATGAATCCGATTACAGTTGGAGTCGGATAATTTATGTATATAAATTTTAGTATCTTGGCAAAAAGCAAAATTCCAGCACCAGCACCCACAAGTAAAGGCAAAGCAAATTTGATGTATTCAAATTTTTTCTGTTTGTTAGCCGTGATAAAATTTCCTATTGCATCAACAAGTTTATCATAAACTCCAAATACAACTGCGAGTGTTCCACCAGAAACTCCCGGCATAATATTTGCAATTCCAATTCCTATACCTTTAAAAAATAATAAAATCATAAAACACCTCATCAATTTTTTTTGAATCAAATCAAAATATTATAGCATAATTAAGCAAAATTTTCTAGGGGTTGCTAAAATAAAAAAAGAATTTAGTCTTATCTCAGACTAAATTCTCGGAGTGCTCTTCTTATAGCTTTAATTTTAAATATACTAATTCCTTTTACTGTTGCCAAGTCATCTTCAGTTGCATCTTGAAGTGCTGTCAAATTTTCGTAAGTATCTGTAAGTTTTTCAATATCTTTTTTGCTAAGCTTACTAATTTTGCTAAGAAGTCTAAACCCTTTCGGTACAACTTTATTATCAAGGGTAGACGGAGATTTTCCATAGCCCAAAATATACGAAAACTTCTCTAAGTCCAAAAGTTCTTTGTCAGATAATTTTTCAAGCTCATCATAAATTTTTTCAAGATTGAGTTCGCCTTTTTCGTAATTAAAATAATCTTTCAAAAATTCTCTTTTCTCTTCTTTCACGTTGAGCAAAAGTTCGTCAGACTGAAGATTAAGAAGTCTACCGTCTCTTCCAAGTTCAACTATGTAAGACCGAAGTTCTTTTTTTATTCTGTAAACCATCTCGAATCTTTGAAGCACAGACGCAACTTCTCTAATAGTTACAAGCTCTTCAAGTTCTAAGAGTGTCAAATTATCCAGCTCTTTTTCCAAAACGGCTTTATATTTTTCCAAAGTTTTAAGAGCTTGATTTGCTTGATCGAGGACAACAGAAATATGCTTCAAAATATATTTGAAGTCACCTTTATAAAGACTCACATGTTTTTTTCTTTCTGAAACTGCGACAACAAGTTTATTTGTTTGACGAGCCATTCTTTCAGCGGTTCTATGTCTCGTACCACTTTCAGTTGTTCCATAAGAAGTTTTTGGGTGCAGATGAACATTGGCATAAAATATTTTTTCTATATTTTCGTCAATAACAATTGCTCCGTCCATTTTTGCAAGCTCATAAAGTTTTTCTGGTGTGTATTCGCAGTCAATGAAAAAACCACCGTCCAACATCTTTTCTATCTCGTCATTCATTCCGACGACAATGAGTCCACCTCGCCCACCCTCCAAAATATTATAGACACCTTCTCGCAACTTTGTACCTGGAGTGATTTGAGAAATCACTTCGAGTATCTCATCATTATTCATAGACTACACCATCCTTTCCACAAGCTCTTCCAAATTTTTCAAATATATTAATTTTAATTTATACTCGTTTTTTTCAACTTCTTTTTTGTTAGAGAGTGGGAGATATACACCTTTGAATCCAAGTTTTTCAAGCTCACGAAGTCTCTTATCAACAAAGAACGCCTTCCTAATTTCTCCACGAAGTCCGAGCTCACCTATTGCTGCAATTTTTTGGCTGATGGGAATTCCTTTATAAATTGACAGTAAAGAAATTAGCACACCCAAATCACCAGAGGGATCATTTATAACAATTCCACCGGGAATATTCACAAACAAATCTTTCATGCCAAGAGCAAGTCCCATCCGTTTTTCAGCAACGGCAGTTAATATCTGAATTCTGTTTCTGTCATATCCTTGGACAACTCTTTTTGGAATTCCAATAGTCATGTCCGTTAACAAAGTTTGAACTTCTAGCAAAAAAACTTTTGTTCCCTCAAGAATTGGAACAACCATGCTACCCAAATTTTTCTCTTCACGTTCACTCAAAAAAAACTCAGATGAATTTTTTACCTCACGCATGCCATTTTCTTCCATGCTAAAAACTGCAAGCTCATTTGTAGATCCAAATCTATTTTTGCTGCTTCGAAGAATTCTGTAATATAATCCTTCTTCACCTTCAAAACTAAAAACTGCGTCAACAATGTGCTCCAAAAGTTTTGGTCCAGCTAATTTTCCGTCTTTAGTAATGTGACCGACAATAAAAAAAGATACGTTTAAAGTTTTTGCTAGCTCAACAATTTTCATTGCACATTCTCGAATCTGAGTTGGAGTCCCAGACATAGAATCATAATTTGAGTTATAAATAGTTTGAATAGAATCAACTACGACAACTTTTGGTTTTTTTGTTACGATATATTCTGCAATATTATTAAGCTCAGTTTCTGACATTAGAAATAATTTTTCGTTGCCAACATCAAGTCTCTGACCACGATTTTTTATCTGCATGGGAGATTCTTCTCCAGAAATATAGAGCACGTCACCATATTTTGTGTATTCGTTTATCAGCTGTAAAAGTAAAGTAGACTTTCCTATCCCAGGATTTCCAGTGATGAGGACAACTTCACCTAAAACAAGTCCACCTCCCAAAAGTCTGTCAAACTCAGAAATATTACTTGTGTATCTAAAATTTTCTTCCATAACGACTTCAGTAAATGGCAAGATTTTTTTTGAAGTATTTGAGACTAAGTTTAGCTTCTGATTAATATTTATTCCACCAATTTTAGCTTCAATTTCTTCATCGAAAGTTCCCCACTCTCCACACTCAGGACATTTGCCAACCCATTTTGCAGTCTTGTATCCGCAGCTATTACACATATAAAAACTTTTCGCTTTAGCCACAATGACACTCTCCTCTTATTTTTTGCTCTTATTTTTTGCTCTTATTTTTTGCTCCACATAATTATCAACATATAAATCTAGCCTGCCATCATTGGCTGAAATTTCTCTAACTATACTTGAACTCAAATACATATTTTGCTTTGAAGCAGGCAAAAAAATTGTCTCAATATTTCCATCAGAAATTTCGTTGTTAGCATATGCCATTGTAAGTTCGTACTCATAATCTGAAACAGCTCTAAGCCCTCTGATAATTATTTCTGCATTATTCTCTCTCATAAAATTTACCAGTAAACCTTCAAAACATTTTACCTCGATATTTTTAGTCTCTTCTAAAACTTTTTTTGCCATGTCAGCACGCTCTTCAAGAGAGAATAGATATTTTTTGTTTGGATTATTTAGTACAGCCACAAAAAGTTTGTCAACCATTTTTGCCGCACGAATTATAACATCAGTGTGCCCATTTGTTATTGGGTCAAAGCTCCCAGAATAAACTCCTATTCGCATTTGTTTTTTCCCTCCAATATTATTTGGTCTCTTGTATAACAAATATTATTTATCATTATTTTATCAACAGAGAGAGAGTCATTTATTTTTATCTTTAATTTTTTTCCTAGCTTGATTTTATTTATACCATTTATTCCAACAATTTTCGAGATAATTTTATTATTTGCATATAAAAAAAGAAACTCGTCTTTTTTAACAGAAAATTTTGATAAGAAATCAAAATAAATTTCGCCTTCAATAAGTTCTCGAAATGCAGGGTGAAAAGGACCAGCAATAATTACACCGTCTGCACGCAAGTCGTCTGAAGGTTGAAGACCGACTCGAATTATTTTAATTTTTTCCAGCTCAAAAAGTTTGTAAATTTCTTTTCCCACATCAACAGCTTCGTCCAAAGTATATGGAGAATATTCTCCGCTCAAAAACATTTGCTCCATCTTCGTCCCAGCAAGTACAAGTGAAGGATAAATTCTCACCATGGCAGGTTTTAATTTTATAATTTCTTTGGCTGTATCGATATCTATTTTTTTTGTGCTAGCAGGGAGACCTATCATCATTTGGATTCCAACGTCTATCTCATATTTTTTTATTAGCTCGATACTTTCTTTTACTTGTTCCACTTTATAATTTCGCTCAACTTTATCCAAAACTTTTTGGTTCAAAGATTGTACCCCGAGCTCGATAACTTTTACGCCATATTTTTTTAGTTGCTCAAGAATATTCTCATCAATATAATCTGGGCGAGTGGAAAGTCTGATACCTTTCACATGACCAGAATTTAAATATGGTTCAACAACTTCTAAATATTTTTTTTGTAGGTCACTTGAAATGCCAGTAAAAGTTCCACCAAAAAATGCAACCTCTATTTCGGAATTTGTAGGGAGAAAATTTAAGTGCTCATCTATAATTTTTTTCACTTGCTCAGGAGTAGTATCAGTTTCTAACCCATTTATTTTTTTCTGGTTACAAAAAACACATGAGTTTGGACAACCCACGTGATTTATGAAAATTGGTATATTGTAATGTCTCATAATATTATTATGCTTCATTTATTTTTATCAGCCTTATATAAAATATAATTTTTTCTTATTAAAATTTGCTTTGCTATAATGAGACCGTCATAAAGCTATAGCCATTAATAGTTTTAATATCAGATTTTTTTATGGGCAAAGCATTTTGAAAAAGTGGGCTATCATATACAATAGTATGATACTCCCCGTTTTCTCCACAAGCGTCAACGCCCTTTGAAATCAAATCCTTGACACAAGACAAATCTAAGTCACGCCCCAAAAAACTGTTATCAAGAAATTTATTATCAACTGTTTTTATAAATGCTCGAATATTATTTTTTATGCAATCATCTACTATAGATTTTCTATCATTTTGCCAAAGAGGATAAACCGCTTCCATGTTTGCAATTTCTGCAACACCTTCGCCCCATAACTTATGTTCTTCTATATCGATATCTCCAAAAACGACAAACTCTGCTCCAACTTTTTTAGATTCATTTAAAAAATCAGCAAAACCTTTTTGATAATCATCACCTTCATAGCAATCGAAAAATAATTTAACCGATAATTCTTTTGCTAGAGCTTCAAAATAATTTTTAGGAATCTCATGAAAGTAGCTGTCTTTTGTCTTAGGATTTGCAATTGTAATTATAGCAACAGGAATTGCTCCAGCCATTTTCATTTTATAAAGAGCTAATAAACTATCTTTACCACCACTAAGTGATGCCACAAATTTTTTGCCTCGGAAATTATCCACAAACTTTCTCCCTACTAAAAAAAGTTTAAAATATTTTATATGATAAAATTCAAGAATAATTTAATATCTTTGTCATTCATTTATTTTTAATCCTAATTTTTTTACAAGATCTTTTGCCGCCGCTTGCTCAGCTGTTCTTTTATTTTTTCCAAAGCCTCTACCAAAATCTTCGTTATTGTTTTTGACAACAATTTCAAAAGTTTTTTCGTGGTCAGGACCTTCTTCACGTACAAGTTCATACGTTGGAACTACTTTATATTCTTTCTGACAATACTCTTGAAGGACAGTTTTATAATCTATTGTCTCTTCGTTTTCATCAATATTATCAATATATTTTTTTAAGTGCTTAAGAATTACTTCTCGAGCTTTTATAAAATCAGAGTCAAGATAAATAGCTCCAAGCAATGCCTCGAAAGAATCTCCCAAGATAGAATTTCTATCTCGTCCTCCAGTTATTTCTTCTCCTTTACTAAGAAGTAAAAATTTACCTACGTTGAGGTCTCTCGAGATACGAGCCAATACAGGTTCGCTTACAATCATTGATTTGAGTCTTGCTATCTCGCCTTCCGTTGAATTTATCAATTTTTTATATAAATATTCTGTCACTATAAGGTCAAGTACAGCGTCACCTAAAATTTCTAATTTTTCATTATTAGTATTTTTATATTTTAAATTTTCATTGCTATAAGACCTATGAATAAAAGCAGTCGATAGAAGAGATTTATCAGAAAAAATATAATCTATTTTTTTTTCTAACTGACTTAAGTCTCTTTCCATTATCCCCTCCTTTTTTGTTACTAAATTTTTCTCATAATTATAACTGCATTGTGTCCGCCAAATCCAAGTGAAGAAGACATTCCAACTTTGATATCTTTTTTGACTGATTGGTTAGGCACATAGTTTAAATCACATTCAGGATCTGGATTATCATAATTTATTGTTGGTGGAACAATTCCTTCATATAAAGATAAAGCTAAAAACGCTCCCTCAATTCCTCCGGCTGCTCCAAGACAATGACCAGTTGATCCCTTTGTAGAAGAAACTAAAATGTCTTTTGCATGAGCTCCGAAAGTTGTTTTGATTGCTGCTGTCTCATTTCTATCGTTTGCTGGAGTTGAAGTCCCGTGTGCATTTATATAATCCACAGAATTATAATCTATGCCAGACTCATCAAGTCCCATTTTAAATGCTCGAACCGCTCCCTCGCCACCTTCAGACGGAGAAGTTATATGGTATGCATCACAAGATTCACCGTATCCAATTATCTCAGCATAAATTCTTGCCCCTCTTTTTTTAGCGGCTTCATATTCTTCAAGAATTAAAACTCCTGCTCCTTCTCCCATAACAAAACCATCTCTGTCTATACAAAAAGGTCTTGAAGCTTTTTGAGGAGCGTCATTTCTTGTTGAAAGAGCTTTCATATTTGCAAAAGCATTTACCGCGAATGGAGTAATAGTAGCTTCAGCTCCACCAGCTATCATTACATCAGCTCGCCCCCATTTGATTGCTTCATAAGCGTCACCGATGGAATTTGTTCCAGCTGCACAGGCAGTAACCACAGTTTTATTTATACCACGTGCTCCATAATAAATACCAATATTACCTGCACCCATATTTCCTATCATAGCCGGAATAGTGAAAGGAGAAAGTCTTTTAACTCCCTTTGCAAGTTGTTCAGTATGTTGTTCTTCAAAAATTTCTAGTCCACCAATTCCAGAAGAAACAATGACACCGACTCTGTCTCTATTTTCTGGAGTGATTGAAAAATTTGCGTCTTTCAAAGCTTGCCCAGCAGCAGCAATTGAAAATTGTGCGTAACGTGCAAGTTTTTTAACTTCCTTTTTTTCAATTCCATAAGCTGTTGGGTCAAAATCTTTTACCTCAGCAGCGATTTTTACAGGCCAATCTGTTGTGTCTGAAGATTTTATCAAATCTATCCCACATTTTCCTGCTTTAACATTTTCCCATGTCTCTTTTTTTGTAAGTCCTAATGAACTAATAATCCCTATCCCAGTTACTACAACTCTTTTCATTTTTTTCCTCCGACATAAAAATTTATTCCAACTTTTTGATATAATGGATACAAATAAAAGGGCGACTCAAAAAAAAATTCAGTCACCCTTTCGTTTTATCTACTACTTTTTTTTGCTACCGATATAATTAACAACATCTCCGATTGTCTTAATTTTCTCAGCATCTGTATCAGGGATTTCAATTCCAAATTCCTCTTCAAAAGCCATTATCAACTCAACTGTATCAAGAGAGTCAGCTCCCAAATCATCAACTAAACTCGCCTCTGGGGTAACTTGAGCTGCATCTACACCTAATTGATCAACTACGATTTCCTTAATCTTATCTAACATTTTTCCTCCTAAATTTTGTTTTTTATATTATAACATAAAATTATAACCTTAAGTATATTCTACAACAAATTTTCTAAATCTTCAAGCTTTTCTATATTTTTTATTTCGATTTCTGAATCTATCTTTTTTATGAGCCCTGCCAAAACTTTTCCTGAACCAATCTCATAAATTTTTGAGACACCATTTTGCTTCAAGACTTTTATTGTGTCCACCCATTTAACTGGACCAAAACTTTGAACGTAAATTTCTTCCTTCATATCGTTTGGAGTTGTTAAAAGTTTTGCACTAGTATTAGCAACCAAAGGTACAGAAGAATTTTTGAAATTATATTTTTCTGCTTCTACTTTTAGTTTTTCGCCAGCAGGTTTCATAAGTGAAGAATGAAAAGGACCTGACACTGGAAGAGGCAAAGCTCTTTTAGCTCCACTTTCTTTTAATTTTTCACAAGCAACTTGTACCGCCTCAACTTGACCGGCTATAACAGTCTGAGTTGGCTCGTTAAAATTTACAGCTTCAACAATACCATCAATATTTTTCAAAACGTCTTTTATTTTTTCTGAGTCCAATCCTAAAATTGCAGCCATGCCACCTTTTACTTGCTCGGCAACATCATTCATAACTTTTCCACGAGCAACGGTAAGTTTAACTGTTTCATAAAGGGACAAAAATCCAGCTGAACCTATTGCAGAATATTCTCCAACAGAATGCCCCGCGACAAAGTCTGGCTTTATACCTTTTGCTCTTACAAGTCTTTCCAACACGAGACTCAAAGCGACTATTGCAGGCTGAGTATTTTTTGTTTGCTTTAATTCTTCATCTGAACCTTCAAACATAACTTTTTTTAAATCAAAATCCAACTTTGAAAAAATTTCATCAAAAAGTTTTTTTGCTTCTTGATTATTTTCATAAATTTCTTTTCCCATACCAACATACTGTGTACCTTGACCAGGGAATACAAAAGCAATCTTGGACATATCGCCTCCATGTTCTCAAATTTTTTCTATACCTTAGGACTATACCACAGAATATATTATTTTGTCAAGTTAGTTATTTTTTCTTAGCCCGCTAACAAAATTTATAAAACTCGTGAACTACTATCAAGTTTAAGTACATAAACCAAAAGTCATACCGTGAATCATACCGTAAAATTAAAATCATACCAAGATTATTATTTCACCTTAAAAAATATGTGCCAGATAAAGAAGTATATAAAATATTTAGAAATAAAAAAGATTAGTATAAATATGATATTTTAAAATTTTTATGGCTGTACTTTCATAAATCCGAAGAGCATAAAATATTTTTTACAAATAAATCTAATTAAGTATAGAAATATTTTGTTATTACAAAAAACTAAGTCTCAAATTTATCGGGTTAGAACCAAACTTATTATGATGAAATAAGTTTGGTTGATATTTTTGTTTTGTAATTGCTGATAAAAAATTTTTGTACACAAAAAATATCCTTCAGGTGCTGTAATTATTATTTTGAACGATGATTTTTATCAGTAAAAGTTAGCTAATAAAAAAAATAATTATTGACAAATAGTATTAAATATGATATCATGAAAATTGGTAGACTAGTTTTATCATAAACTAGTTGATTTTTAGGAGAGATGATATTGAATGAGTGTTAACTTTATTGAATGAAAACTTTTGTTTCGTTTAATTCATTGATGATTTTAGGAGAGTAGAATCAAAAAATGTTGGAGGCAGTTTGTATGAAAAAAGAGATGGCAAAAATATTGGTGGTGGCTTTACTGCTACTTACCGTGAGCTGTGGGAAAAAAATGGTTATGATAACCGATGATAATGGGAAACCTCCATCACAGAAGTGTGGTAACTTCACAGATATATCTGTTGGTGCTGACGGAGCCGGACTTGCGGCTAACGCTGAAGTTTGTGACAACACGGCAGGAATTACAAATAGTACAAAAAGTTCCATAGGAATATATGTAACCCAAGGTGGAGGGACACATAACTATGGGACTATTTTTGCTGAAGATGGAATTGGAATAAAAGTTACAGCAAAAAAATCTACTACTAGAGGAATCAACGAAGCAGACGGAAATTTTGCTATAAATGCAGCTAGCGGATCTATATATGTTAAAAACGGAATAGGAATATTAGCTGAAGAAGGTACTAAAGTAAGAAATGATGGTCATATTGGAGTTTCAGGGGCTGAAGGTTATGGGATAGGAATGTCTCTTGAAAGTGCTGAAGGTCAAAACACTGGAAATATTTATGTTGGAAATGGGCTTGGGGTAAAACTTACAGGTGGCACAGCAACTTTTTCCAATAGTGGAAATATAGTTGCTTATGGAAATTCTAACGGAGTGTATGTCCTTGGAGGGGCAACATTTATCAATGAAACAAGTGGACTTGTTTATTCTGAAAACGGAATAGGAATTTATATAACAGGAGCTTCTTCTGTTGGACAAAATTATGGAAAGATAAATGTCAAAGGCACTGGAACAGGGGTGTACTTAGTGTCTGGAAGTTTTACAAATAAAGCAAGTGGAAAAATAGATGTTGATGGTGGAACTGGGGTTTATGTTGGAGCAGACTCTAGTTTTTTAAACGAAGGATTGATAACTGTTGTTAATGGATATGGAGTTGTTCAAAAAAGTTCTAGCGGAGTTCTTGCCAACAACGGAAAAGTTTCTGTTGTAAATGGAACTGGAATGTTAGGTTCTGGCGGAGTTTCTGTAAAAAATTATGCAGAAATTTCAGTGGAAGAAAATGGACGTGGAATTTCAGTTGATTCAAATTCAACGGCATATAATTATGGTTCGATGTATATTAAAAATGGAACTGGTATTTATGCTGAACTTAACAGTAAAGGAATAAATGCATCTGATATATATGTTAACGGTTCTGGAACAGCAATGTTTGCTGGAACAACTGGAGCATTGGAAAATGCTGGTACAATATATCTCACTGGAAAAGATTCGAAAGGAATGTCGGGTTCAAGCGGTACAACAATAAAAAATTCTTCTAATATATTTTCTATTGGAGAAAATTCTATTGGAATATTTGTTAACGCGAGTTTAGCTTCATTAAATAATACTGGAAATATTTATTCGTCAGGAACAAATTCAGTTGGAATTTTGTCCGAGGGTGTTGATATGTCTGGATCAGGATATGAGACGGGAAATATTTATGTTGATGGAAAAACTTCTATTGGATTAAAAGCAATTAATAATGGAAAGATAAAAAATACTGGAATAATTTTTGTTTTAAACGGAATGGGAATATATGCAGGAGCTAACGGTACAGGAATAAATGGTACTATTATTAATGTGTTGGGAAGCGGTATCGGAATGTTCGCTGAAGCAACAGGTATAGCTACAAATGCAGGGGCAATAAATCTTACTGGTAAAGATTCAATTGGAATATATGGTGCAGCAGGGTCAACTATAAATAATAACGGAAATATTTATTCAAATGGAGAAAATTCTATCGGGATATATATTAACGGTAGTGGAGCAACTTTAAATAATAATGGAAATATTTATTCGTCAGGAATAAATTCTGTCGGATTAGTTGCTTCTGGTACAGGGACAACATTAAGCGTAGGCGGTTCAATATATGTTAATAATAATAGTTCAATAGGAATTGAGGCAAGAGACGGAGCAGTTATAACAACTGATGCTGAATTAATTTTAAATGCTGGAATAGGGTTCAAAGCAACTGGGTTGAATTCAAAAGTTATCAATAACTTAGAGCGAACACTTACAAATGCAAACACAACGTTAATGGTTTCAGATAAAGACGGGACTATCCAAAATAATAAAAATATTTATTTGGACGGTGCAAATTCAGTTGCACTTAAAGATGATGGGACAGGATACATAACTAACAGCGGAGAAATATATTCTCGAGGAGATCACACAAGAGGTATATGGTTAAATAATGGAACATTTACAAATTCTAATAATATTTATTCAAGCGGACAAGGAAGTACAGGAATTCATATTACAGGGGCAGCGACAATAAATAATACCGGCTCAATTTATGTAATGACTAATGGTGCGTTTGGAATAGTAGCCGATGGCGGATCAATGAAGGACGGCAGCAACAGTGGAACTGTTTATGTTGGAATTGATGGAGCTATAGGATTTGTTGCTAAAAATGGTGGAACAGTTAAAAATACAGGGACATTAATTTTGTTGCAAGGAATAGGACTCAAAGCTTCTGGTGCAAATTCAAAAGCTATAAATTTATCTGATGTAACAGTTGCAGGTCAAGATTTGGTTGTTATGATTGCTGATAATGGCGGAGAGATATCAAATGAAAAGTCTATAACTATAAATGGTGACAGAAGTATAGCAATGAAAGATGGGACTGGTGGAATATTAAAAAACAGCGGTGGAATTTATTTGAATGGAAATGCGTCAGTGGGATTTTCATTAGGAACATCGACTGCTACTGGTAATAATACAGGATTAATAAAAGCAGATGGGCAAAATTCCGTTGGAATAAAAGTAATATCTGCAAACGGTTTTAATAATACAGGATCTATTTATTCAACAGGAGCAGGGTCAGTTGGAATTGAATCTGATGGTTTTGATATGTCTGTGGCAGGATTTAGCACAGGAAATATTTATGTGAACGGGGCAACTTCAATTGGACTAAAAGCAAGTAATACTAATGGCAAAATAAAAAACACAGGAACAGTCACAGTGTTAAGCGGAATAGGAATGTTTTCTGGAGTGAACGGTACTATTATAAATGCTGGGACGATTAATATTACTGGATTAAATTCTATAGGAATGACTACAGGCTCAAACAATTCAACGATAAATAATACTGGAAGAATAAATGCTAGCGGAGAAAATTCTGTTGGAATATCTATCAAAAATATCGGAAATTTAAATAATACTGGAAGTGTTTATTCTACAGGGATAAATTCTGTTGGAATTTTAACTGATAAAGATATCTCTGGAGCAAATACAGGAAAGATTTATGTGGACGGAGCAACTTCAGGAGGCACTTCAATTGGTCTAAAAGTAATTAACAACGGTACAATAGTAAATAATGGAACTCTTGTATTGTTAAGTGGAATAGGAATTTATGCGGAACTTAATGGGACAGGAATAAATAGTACAACTATTAATGTAACAGATAAAAGCATAGGAATGTCAGCTGGGTCAACTGGAACAATAGAAAATAATGATACTGGAATAATAAATATTACAGGAAAAGATTCTATTGGTATGATTGGAGCAAGTAATTCAACAATAAAAAATAGCTCAAAAATTTATTCTAACGGGGAAAATTCAGTTGGAATATATATCAATGGTACAGGGGTAACTTTAAATAATACCGGTACTATTTATTCGACATACATAAATTCTGTTGGACTCTCAATTTCTGGAGCAGGTGTAACAGCAAGTTCAAGTGGAATTATCTATGTTAATTATATAAGTGCAATTGGAGTAGAAGCAAAAAATGGAGCTGTGGTAACAAATTCCAATGATATTATTTTGCATTCTGGAATAGGATTTAGAGCAACAGGAGCAAACTCAAAAGTTATAAATAATAAAACCACAACTACAACTCTTGCTAATGCAAATACTGTTTTGATGTTGGCAGAGAATGGCGGAACAGTTGAGAATAGTACAAAAGTTATATTGACAGGTGATAATTCTATTGCCTTGAAAGATAATGGAACAGGGAAAATAAATAATAGTGGAGAAATTTATTCCAATGGAAAAACAATAGGTATTTGGATGATGAACGGAACTCTAACAAATTCTAATAATATATATTCTAGTTGGTCGTCTGGTGCAGATGCTAGTGTTGGAATTTATGTTGGAGGAACAGCAACTATAAATAATACTGGATCAATTTATGTAATGACAAATAAAGCTATTGGGATATTAGCAGATGGTGGATCAATTCAAGGAGGAATCGGCGGAGTTGTCTATGTCGGTGTTGGAGGAGCAGTAGGTTTTGTTGCTAAAAATGGTGGTACAGTTGAAAATATAGGAAATTTAATTTTATTAAATGGGTTAGGATTATTTTCAACAGGAACAAACTCTTTTGCAATAAATAATTCTAATGTTTCAATTTCTAACGATAAAAGATTGATGCAATCAGAAGCAAACGGAACAATAACAAATAAGAAGAACATTACTATCACAGGTGATAATTCAGTTGCGATGGAAGATATAGGAAATGGGAAAATAGTTAATAGTGGCGTGATATATGTTAATGGGTTATCTCGAGGAGTAATATTAAAAGATGGGACTCTTGATAACACAGGAGGAACTTTATATGCTGGTGGAGTTGGAGCGATAGCGTTATATACAAATGAGGCAGTAACTATAGCAAATGGTGGAACTATTTATGCTAGTGGAGAGAATTCTTTTGGAGTTCGTTCTCTTGCAAATATTGATTTTAACGGAACTGTTTATGTAATAGGTAAAAATGCACGTGGATTCAAAGCAGATGAAGGATATTCTGCGACAAGCAGAGGATATATTTACGTTACAAATAATAGCGTTGGAATGGATGTCATGGGGACAGCAATAAACGAAGCTACTGGAACAATTTTTGTTTCAGGAGATAATACGTCAGAGAGAACAACAGGAATATATGCAAAGGGTGCAAATAGTTCGGCTAGAAATTATGGGTTTGTTTCTCTTGACGGGTACGGGCGAGGAATGGCGACTGCTTATGGTGGAAAAATTATAAATGAAGAGAACGGAAGAGTTTATGTAACAGGTGTAAGTCAAGCAATGCAATTTAATATGAATTTAGGGAAGGCAATGTATGCAGATGGTGCAGGGTCAGTAGCAATAAATTATGGAGAAATTTATGGTAGTTATGATTTTATGGGTGAAGATGATTTCGAACCATATGTACTAGAGATTCTTGACACAGGGCTTATGGGAGCAAGTAACGGTGGAACAGTTATAAATGCGGCTTCAGGTCGTATTGTGAGTGATGGTCGAGTAATCCTTATGATTGCAGATGGGGCAGGGTCTACAGGAATAAATTATGGAAAAATAGACTTATATAAAGATGATCTTGCGGTATCTGCTAATTCTTTTACACCATTATTTGTTGCAAATAATGGCGGAACTGTAATAAATGATTCTACTGGAATTATTAATTATAAAGGGATGACTTCTCTTTGGTATGGAATGATGGATACTACTATGGCAGCAATTGGTGACGGTTCTACAGCAATAAATTATGGGTCAATATACGTAAACGAGGTATTAGGTCTTTATGCTTATGGAGGCGGAAAATCAACTGTAATAAATGCTCCAAGTGGATATATAGCAACAACTGGAGGAATTTTTTCTGTTCCGATGATGGTTAACGGGGTTTACGTTTCAGCTATAAATTATGGAACAATATCTACCAATAGTTTTATAGGAATGGCAGCAATTCAACAAGGAAATTTAATAAATGCTGAAACTGGTGTAATATATGCAACAGGAGCAGATCTTTCTAGTATAAATGCAGAATCAAATATAATTTCTGTATTTTCAAGACATGATGTTGGTCGTGGAACTGAAAGTTTAAATTATGGATTTGTACAATTAGATTTACAAGGTCAAGGTATGAACCCATATACTTCAACTGGACAAGATGATGGAAAAATGCCAAGATTTTCTGTAATGGGCTCAAGCTTGAATAAGTTTAATGATCAGTATGAATCTTCAGATAAAAATTTTGGTGTAATACGAGTTGTAAATGCGAAATTTGCACAAGGAATGCAATTGGCTGATAATGCAGATCCAGTTACAGGTCTTCCAAGTTATATAGAAAATGGTGTTGGTGGTAAAATTTATGCAGAAAATAATATAGGATACAGAGTTTATGGAATGACAGTAGAGGTCAACGTCGGTGGGATGACAAATAATGGCTCTATATATATTTCCAACACTTCAACATACGCGACATCTTCTTCCGTAGGAATCGCATCATTTTCTGGAGTTTCAGGAATATTTTTGAAAAATGCGGGAACAATTTCTACGATGACAGGCTCAAAAGGAAATGTTACTGGAATAGGAGCTGATGATGGATTTATTAATGTTTGGGGTAATGGGTACAGTTATGTTTCAGCCGCTAACCCATCATCAAATAAGGTACACTTTGCACCTGGAAATTATAGATACAATGGAGACTTCAAAGAGTTTGATTCAACTCATGCTAACGAAATGTATGCAAGAATAAATCTTACTGCAACAGACAGTATGGCTGTAGGAATGGGGTCTTCAGTTGGTGAAAATTCATATACATTGAATGAAGGGAATATTTATGTTAATAATATTTCCACAAAGTCAGGTGTAGGAATTTATAATTTGGCAATTGGAATGATAGTGAGAGGTGGAAAAGGAGTTAATAATCCGAAAGGATATATTTATGCTTCGTCAGTTGGAGGAAATGGATACGCTGTAGGTGCAGAAGTTACATCTTATGATGGAGCGGATATTGGTTATTTAGAAACTGAGAGAGCAAGACTAACTTCAGACAGATCTTTTGAAAATAGAGGGAAGATTGTAATTACAGGTAACAAAGATATTTCAAGTGGTTATGTAACTGCTGCTGGTTATGGAATAAAAGTTACATATAATTATGATTCTAGATATTCAAATGCTGCAGCTGATATTTCGCCAGCAAACTTGTCTGCTGTAAACTATGGGACTATAACACTTGTTGGGAAAGGTCTTATAGGAATGTATGCCAATCCAAAGCACTCATTCACTGGAGGTCAAGGGTCAGCAGTCATAAGAAATGTTGGGATGATTGATATGTCAGGAGCAGAAGGGTCTATAGCAATGTATGCAATAGATGGAGGAATAATAGACGGGATAGGGACAATTGAACTTGGTAATCGAGGAAATTATTGTGATGCTGGATCAGGTTATGGGTGTATCGGAAAACCTCCTCTTGGAATATCATATGCGATTATTGATCGTTCTAGGATACAAATTATTCAAGGGTCAAATAAACTTTTTGGATACTCAACTGGAGGAATATTCAGAACGAATCTTCCGCTGGAATCTAGCATAAATTTTGATGCAAAAGATTATGGAGATGGATATTTTGTTCTTTCAAAATATGGGTCTCTAAAAGCTCCAAAAATTTATGGAGACATCTATGCTGACTTAGCAATCGCTGGAGACACTTACTCAAGGTCAGGAAGAAATGAAGGTGCTCTTGTCAGCGACGACATACAAGCAAATATCAAAACAAAATCTGTAATGTATAAGGCAACTGGAATAAAAGTTGACGACAAAACTATGGACATAGTTGTTGAGAAGAATAAGTTTGATGAAGTTATGTCAAAAAAAGATATGGCAAAATTCCTTGATGAAAATTTTTATGACAACGGAAGTGCTAAGAAGAAAAAACTTTATGACATGCTTTACGCTTCGCAGTCACTTGAGCAAGTAAATCAGTATGGAGATTATTTGATAGGGAATAATATTTACCCAACAATTTATCAGCAAACTGCAGACGCAATGAAGAGCACAAAAAATAGTCTGACTTCAAATGTCTATGATAAACTTCTTGGACTTGACATGAAGAGAGAAGCAAGTTGGCTTGGTGGAATAAATTATAACCAAGTGAAAACTAATAACCAAGATAATACTTTTGGTTATAACGGAAATCTTCAAGACGTAACTATTGGATATGACTGGCAAGGATTTGAAAATGGTCGTATGGGTCTGGCTACAACTTTTGGTATGGGTGACGCAAAATATAAAGATAACAAATCCAACTATAGCCAAAAATTTGCTGAGCTAGCGTACCATACAATAAATAGATTTAAGTATGCAGAATTTATTGGTACAGCTTATGGTGGATATATTGAAGGGGAAGCAACAAGATATTATAATTTTGGAGGACTTAGCGGAACTTCAATTGGAAAAGTCAACTCAATATACGGTGGAATATTCTTGAGAGGAAGCCAACCATTTGAGTACAAATATCTTTCTTTCATGCCAAAAGTCGAACTTGATACTGCTGTGATTTCTCAGCAAGAGATAGAAGAGACTGGTGGAGATTATCCAGTTACAATTGGTTCTCTCGTGACAACAAATATTGAGCTTGGAGCTGGAGCAAAAATTTATCATACTTTTGGATTTGAAAGTTTCAGCTTGACTCCAAGTGTGACTGGAATGTATAGATACCAACTTGGTGATCCAAACAAAAATCTTACTGTAACGCACATAAAAGAATTTGA
>JBOFDW010000104.1:0-1792 GCA_051647385.1 Fusobacteriaceae bacterium | reverse complement strand
TCACCTCCCTTATATTAGTCCTAAAGATTCTGCAACCATTTCAGCAACCATATATTCTCTAAACTGTGCAGTACCTCTAAGTAAACTGTCTCTTGATTTTATATTTTCTTGCATAACTTGCATAACAATCTCTTTTGTAAGTTTTTTTCCTTCAAGCTCTTGCTCAACTTTTTGGATTCTCTTTACTTTTGGCCCCATGCCCCCAACTGCAATTCTCAAATCAGTGAAAATATCTCCTTTTTTATTATAAGTTGCCGCAGCTCCTATTATTGAAAAATCACTTGATACTCTCCTGTAAGCCACGGAATCATAACTTTTATCTAAATTAGATTTTTTTACAATAATTTCTTCTATTAGATAATCCAATTTTTTTTCAATATAATCTTCAACTTTTATCCGCTCAGGAATATCTGCCACTTTCAGTTCAGCTTCAAGAGTAAAAAATGTTGGTAATAAATCTCCAACTGTACTCCCTGCTCCAACATTTCCAGCTGCCGTTGCCATGTTTCTAATATTTCTAGTTGACATATGACCAGCAGCTTTCCTAATTTGTGGAGGCAAATTTTCGTTCGCAACCATATCTTGAAAACTTACTCCAGCTCCTATAGAAAGTTCTGTTTTGTCAGTATTCCACTTAACCTCTTTGGATACTATTTCACCAATATCAATAAGAACATCGTAATATTGTTTGTTGACTCTAGTATTTAGCTCTGTTCCACCAGCTAAATACTTTGCTTTTTCTCCATGCTCTTTTTTCAGTTTCAATGCTTCTTGAAAAGAATTAGCTGTAAAAAATTTTTTTTCTGCCACCTTTCGCACCTCACTTTTTTATTTTTTATTATAGCATGTAGCTATAATTTTTTCTAAATCCTCTTATAATCATATAAAGTCTTTCTGGAATATTATCATGCTTTTCTCCATCGACTTTTGTATCAATAGTTTTTCCTCCAAGTCGAATTTTAACATTATTTCCATCACCGAATAAAAATCCTTCTTGATGACTCTCATCAAAATCTTCCACATGAGAAAAATAAGTAAACTTATCTTTATATGGAGCAGAAGAATACGGACAAAAAGTTTCGCAGTTTCCGCATTCATTACATAGTGGATCCAAGTGTAAAATTTGTGGAGTATTAAATCCTTCTATTTTTACTGCAACATTTGCTCTATTGGGGCATACTTCAGCACAGTTTTCGCAAATATAATTACACTCAAGACATCTTTCTTTTTCTTTTCCTGGCTCACAAGTTGTAGCAAGAACAGCTTTCTTGTCTAATATTCTTTCTTCGTTTGTATTTTTTAAATCTTCAAAAGATTTCAAGAAAAGTTCTTTTCCTTTTTCTCTTTTCATTATTTCATCTGCAAATGCTATTCCATCAGCAAGAGCTTCGACTATTGTTGCTGGTCCTCTTAAAGCATCTCCTCCCATAAATACATTCGGAATATTTGTCTCATTTTTGTCAGAAACAATTATATTTCCTCTTGAATCTATTTCAATTCCATTTTTTTCAAGAACAGAAGTTTCAACTTTTTCACCAATCGCAGCTATAACAGAATCTATTTTTAATTCAACAAATTCTCCATTCATAGGTATAGGAGAACGTCTTCCGCTTGCATCCTTTTCTCCTAGTTTCATTTTTTGGCATTTTAATATACCATTTAAATGTGAAACTGGTGCTGTTAACTCATGGAATTTTATTCCTTCTTTTTCAGCCAGTTCTATTTCTTCTCTCTCAGCTGGTGCTAATGCTTTTGTTCTTCTATATACAACATAAACATTTTCAACACCTTT
>JBOFDW010000103.1:0-1602 GCA_051647385.1 Fusobacteriaceae bacterium | reverse complement strand
CCATAAGTTGAGCAATCTTTTTATCTAAAACGGATTTTTTAAAAACTACAGTATAAACCATAGCCACTAATCCGAGAGCGAACATCACTACTCCTATAATCAGTATCATCGTCCCTTTCCTTTCATAATATTTATTTTTGTTTTATTTTTTTGAAAACTTTTGTATTGCTTCTGCTTCTGTTTGATAAATTTCAAATATTTCGTCAAGTCCAATCATTTCGAAAATATCTTTGATGTGACTGTTTAATTTTACCAGTTTAATATCTCCACCATTTTCTTTTGCGGTCTTAAGTTTGTTCCTCAAAATTCCCATAGCCAAACTATTGATATGTGAAAGTTGTTCGAAGTCTATGACAATTTTTTTTGTGTCACTCTCTAAAAGTTTCGCAATTTTCTCTTTGAGTTTTGGTGCAACCAACGCATCGAGTTCGCCAATAACTTTTAGAATTTTTATGTCTTCTACGTTTTTCTCAACAATTTCGAATTCTGTTGTCATTTGCAATTCCCTCCTGATAAATTTTTTTTTCTACAGTAAATATAGTACCTGATTCTTTCTTTTCGATTTTAAAATTATTGGCAATAGCTGCCGTGATAGCAAGACCAATGCCACCGTCTTCTTTGCTCACCTTATTTTCATCAAAGCCAACACCATAATCTTCCACAATAATTTTTACAGTGTCATTTAGATATTCAACTAGAATACTGATATCCCCGCTTGAGTATTCATATCCGTGTTCTACAACATTTGTCGCAAGCTCATCCACAATGGATAAGATTTGGAAAATGTCTTTACTAGGAATTTTATTAACTTCTAAGTAAGTTTTGATCATCGCTCTGATAAGAGAAAGGTTTTCTAATGTTGCCCTAAAGGTTAACTTTACCTCTTTTTCCCTTGCCATCTCCAATCACCATCATCTTGAATTTTTAATCTTTTAATTTTACAAAGCTTAAATTTTTTAATCTTGAAATTTTTAATTCCAAAATTCTTGCTCTTTATTTTATTTTTCTCTTATATCTGTTATAAGCCAACTTTCTTTAATAAATCTATAAGTTAACATATAGTAAACAGTTTTGTCACTTGACGAAAATGCAACTGTGTTCGTAGCTTTTGTTCCATCAAATTTTGGTAAACTATAAAAAATTTTTACTTTAGAGAAGTCTGTACCTCTAAGAGTTGAAATTACATATTTATTTTTTATAGTATCATCAAAAAAATATTTCATGCTGTTTATTGAATTAGTTCTCAAACTTTGCTCAAATTTTTCCAGAGAAGTTTCAAGCTGATTTTTTTCTGCTTGGCTCAACTGTCGTGTATCCAAAGATGTGCACGAAAAAAGAATAAAACTAATAGACAGTATTAAAATTAACTTGTTGAACATTATTATGCTCCTAAAAACAATGCTAATTAATAATACCATATATCAGGCTATTTATCAAGAGAGACATTGAATAAAATTTCAGAAATAATTTTATCCTCTCCAACTTCGTCCAAATTGTACCATTTGTATGAAGAATTATTTTTGAACCACGTAAATTGTCTTTTAGCATAATGTCTTGAGTTCAATTTTATTTGCTCAACAGCTTCGCCCAAAGAAATTTTAT
>JBOFDW010000102.1:0-3393 GCA_051647385.1 Fusobacteriaceae bacterium | reverse complement strand
CAAGATATAAAAAAATAATATCAGCCATTCATCTCATGGCATTTTATTTGTTCCCTATTTTTCTTTTTGCAGTAATATTAAGATGGTACGATAAATATACTCAAAAAAAGAAAAAAGAAAAAGATAGCGAAGATTTTTTTGGGTATTAAAAAATAAAAATGGATGACTGGTGTCAACCATTTTTTTATTGTCTTGAAGTTTATATGTGGAAAATTTTTATCGCGTAGGCATATGAGATAAAACATAAATGAATGGTCCAAATACAATCACAGGTGAAAATATTATAGTTGAGAGCAGTAATGCAGGAATAAGTTGTTTCTTATTTCTTTTGAAAATAATTGCAAGAAAAAATAAATAAAGTAAAACTGATACCACTAAAATTCTAACCTCAAAACCATACCCAATATAATCATCAAACAAGTCCCTAAATTTTCTATTAAGAATAAGTTGTAAAGGAATTTGAACTGTATTTAAAAATAAAAAAATCCAAAACAACCATGACATTTTTTCTATATATTTTTTATAGATTGAATAAATCCACAAATAAAAAAAGAGTGCTATAACAAAACCGTAAATAAAATAAATAAAAAACTCCGACACAGCTTATACCTCCAAAAATTTTATCTGCCTTACAAACTCTTACCCATTTTTTTTATTCGCACGTAACATGCTATTTATAAAAATATCTATCTCGCCGTCCATCACAGCTTTTATATTTCCGCTCTCAGTAGAAGTTCTGTGATCTTTCACAAGAGTGTACGGCTGAAAAACGTAAGAACGAATTTGACTCCCCCAACCAATTTCAGATTGGTCACCTTGAATTTGTTTTTTCTGTTCTTCCCGTTTTTTTATTTCAAGCTCAATAAGTTTTGACTTCAAAAGTTTCATGGCGGTTTCACGGTTGGAAAGTTGTGAACGCTCCTTTTGACATGTAACAACAACTCCAGTTGGGATATGAGTTATCCGAACAGCAGAGTCAGTTGTATTTACATGCTGACCTCCAGCTCCACCAGAACGATAAACATCAATTCTCAAATCTTCTGTATTTATTATTACTTCGATACTGTCGTCTATTTCTGGCATGACATCAAGTGACGCAAAGGATGTGTGACGTTTTTTTGCCGCATCAAAAGGAGAGATTCTCACAAGTCTATGTACACCTTTTTCCGCATTCAAATATCCGTAAGCTCTTGGACCTTCCACCAAAAAAGTTACAGATTTTATCCCAACAGAATCCCCAGCCATAAAATCGAGCTCGGTTACTTTATATTTTTTTGAGCTTGACCATCTCGTGTACATTCTGTATAACATTTCTGCCCAATCACAAGATTCAGTTCCACCTGCACCAGAGTGTATTGTTAAAATAGCATTATTAAAATCATATTCACCATTGAGCAAAAGTTCAGTGTCAAAAATGTCGATATCTTTTATAAGCGTGTCAAATCTTTCTTGGAGTTCCAAAGCAGAGTCTTCATCTCCAGCTTCGGCAAATTCTATAAGCAGTTCTATATCATGAAATTCAGATTCAATTTTTTTGTAAGTACCAATAATTTCTTTGAGTTCGTTGCTCTCTTTTATAAGTTGTTGAGAGCCACGTTTGTCATTCCAAAAACCATCAGCAGTGGAAAGTTTCTCTATCTCAGCAGCTCTTTTTTCTTTTGTAGATAAGTCAAAGAGACCCCCTGATTTCTTTTATTGATATTTCTATTTCCAAAAACTTTCTTTTAATTTCTAAGATATCCAACCTTTTGCCTCCAAAATCATTTTTAGTTTTTCCGCGGAACTTCTGTTATAAATTATTCCGTCTATTTTTAAGTTAGGACCATTTTTGCATTGACCCATGCAACCGTTGCTAGGTACACATTTTATATTTTTATTTTTCTCCCAAGTATTATGAAGTTTATCAATTATTTTTGCAGTAAACTCGCCGCAGTTTCTCCCGTTACAATAAGTTACTTCAAAACTCTCACTATTATTTTCAAAGTTATTTGAACTTTTATTTTCTATTATATTTTCTTCTTGATTATTTTCTAAATTATTTTCCATTATATTTTTCCTCTCTTTTGTAAATATAAATATATATTTTAATGCAAAAAATAAACACGCATAAAATTTAGAACTTATTTTAGATTTTAAAAATAACAGCCGTTGCCGTTGCATATTCCTTGCAGTGAGAAATAGAGAGCTCGATTTTATATTCTTTATATTTTTCACTCAAATTTCCAAGCAGAAAAACTATCGGCTTACCTTGCGAGTCATTTAAAATTTCTAGCTCAGTAAGTTCGAAGTCCCGAATACCTGTTCCAAAAGATTTTGCCACGGCTTCCTTTGCAGAAAATTTCCCAGCATAAGTTTCAGCTCGATCCCCTTTGCTCAAAATTTCTTTAAGCTCATTTTCTGTAAAAATCTTTTCCTTAAATTTTGGATTAGAGATAGCTTTTTTCATTCGATAAATTTCTATTATATCAGTTCCTACTCCAAATATCAAAGCTGTCTCACCTCTTTTAAGAATTTTATTTTAGTCTTTTTTATTTTGTTCTATAATTTATTTATTATAATATTTTATAAATTTTTCTAGCATTATTTGTTGTTATTTCTAAAACTTTGCTCACAGGAATATCTTTTATACTAGCAATTTTTTCTACAACATATTTTGTGTATTCGGGCAAATTTCTTTTTGAGCGAAAAGGTTCAGGTGCTAAATATGGAGAGTCAGTCTCAATCACCAAATTTTCCAGTGGAATTTGTTTAACTGCATCAAAAGTTTTTCTAGCACTCTTAAATGTCACAACACCACCGATACCAAAATAAAATCTGTCCATAATTTCTGTTGCGGGTTCATATGAACCTGGATAGCAGTGAACTATTCCACCAACATTTTTGAACTCTTGTAAAATTTCTAGTGTGTCATGAGTTGCGTCTCGCGTATGAATAACAACGGGCATTTTTAATTCGTCAGCAATTTTAAGTTGACCACGAAACCAATTCTTTTGCAATTCTTTTGGCTGAGTCATGTGGTGATAGTCCAGCCCAATTTCTCCAACGGCAACAATTTTTCCTGTGATTTTTTCTGCCAAAATTAAATTTTTAATTTCATCATAAATATTTTGCGAAAATTCTCCATTTATTTCTGTTGGATGAACCCCAACAGTTGAATAAATATTCTTATATTTTTTTGCAAATGATATAGAAGTTTTTGAGCTTGGAATATTACAGCCAATGTTTACCACAAAATCCATGTTAGCTTCTATATGTTGCAAAATGTTTTCTCTATCTTCGTCGTACCAGTCAGCATCAATGTGACAATGTGTATCAACATATTTTAAACTCATTACTAAACTCCTTTTCTTCAAAGAAGTATTTTTTGCCACAAAATTGGCAGACAACTTCTAT
>JBOFDW010000101.1:0-1647 GCA_051647385.1 Fusobacteriaceae bacterium | reverse complement strand
AAAAGACAATACTTTTTTTGGACGAGATACATCGGTTCAATAAATTGCAACAGGATTCACTTTTGTCCAGCACAGAATCTGGAGTAATAATTTTGATTGGTGCAACAACTGAAAATCCATATTATAATTTAAATAATGCCTTGCTATCGAGAGTTTTACTTTTTGAATTTAAACCTTTAACAAATGAAAATATTAGAGAAATAATAAAAAGAGGATTAAAATATCTTGGGCATAATGACTCAAAAGAATCCGAGCAAGATATTATAAATATTATTGCTGATATTTCAAAAGGAGATAGCAGAATAGCGTTAAATTATTTGGACTTGTATCACAGCGTTGGGCAAGAACTTTCCAAAGAAGAATTAATGGGTATTTTTGCTGAGCGGAGAGCTTCTTATCACAAAGAAGAAGATAAATATAATTTAATATCTGCAATGATAAAAAGCGTGAGGGGTTCTGATCCTGATGCAGGACTTTATTGGATGGCTAGACTTCTTGCTGGCGGAGAAGATCCCAAATTTATTGCACGGCGTCTTATGATTTTGGCAAGCGAAGATATTGGAATGGCAAATCCTGAAGCATTACTTGTTGCAAATGCTGCAATCACTGCAACAGAAAGAATTGGAATGCCAGAAGTTAGAATAATTTTGGGACAGACTTTAATATATTTGGCAATTTCTACGAAAAGTAATTCTAGTTATAACGGAATAAATAAAGCTCTTGAAGATGTTGCGGCTGGAGATTTGGAAATTGTTCCGTCTCATATAGATTCACAAGCGAGAAATTATAAATATCCACACGACTATGATGGAAATTTTATTGAGCAAGTTTACTCGACTAAGAAAAGAAATTATTATTTGCCTGGGGATAACAAGAATGAGAAATTAATTTGTGAGCGACTGGAGAAACTTTGGAAAGAAAGATATAAATAAATAATTGGGAGAAATTTTTATGAATAAAAGCTTATATAATTTGATACTACATAGGAAAAAATTATTGATAATTTTTTGTTTTATTACCTTAAGTATAATAGTTTCTTCTTGCACATCAACTGATATAGGAAAACCAATAGAATGTAAAATTTTTGTTAATGAAAAAAATAAAAATTGTTCTTCAGATGATAATGTTCTATCAATTTGCAGGAATGGTTCATGTAGTTGTTCAACTGGAATAGGAACTTGCTCTTATAACTGCGGAGTTGATAAAGAAGCAACTAAGAAATGGAAAGAGCAAAAAATAATTTCAAAATAGAGGTAAAATTATGAACTTTAAAAATAAAGATGCTATCATAATTTCAATTTCATTTCTTGTGGCAGTTTTTAATATGCCATATTGGTACTACACAATTTTCAGAATAATTTGGTGCGTATATTTTATTCTTTTGTTTCAAGATAAAGATTACGCAAAATTAAAATATGTTATGATATTTTCCATAGTATTATATAATCCAGTTTTAAAAATTCCGTTAAATAAAGAAGTTTGGCAAATTATAAATATTCTTTATTTTTTATTTATGGGATATCTTTGGTATAGAAAAAAGAAACAAATTAATTAATGAAAATTAATTAAAAAAAAAATAGGAATGGTGTAAAAGTGGAGTTAATAAAAGGCGTTAGAGGAACGAAAGACATTTTTGGAAAGGACGGG
>JBOFDW010000100.1:0-2261 GCA_051647385.1 Fusobacteriaceae bacterium | reverse complement strand
CCTGTTTTTCCAAATCTAAATTTGACTTTGAGCGATATAGAATCTAGTTGGGCAGGAGTTAGACCACTTATACATGAAGAAGGGAAATCTCCTTCAGCAATTTCTAGGAAAGAGGAAATACTTTTTTCAAAGTCAGGATTAATGTCTATAGCTGGCGGAAAATTGACCGGCTATCGTAAAATGGCAGAAGATATTATCAATAAAATTCAATCACTAAATAAATCTGCTAATTCAAATTATGAAAGAAAAAAATGTTGCACAAAAAATTTGAGGCTTGATGGTGGTGAGTTTGAAAACTCTTCTCAGATGCCAGATTATTTTAAGAAGCAAATAACTATAGGAAAAGAAGTCGAACTTTCAGAAAAAGAAATCCAGTGGCTGTTTTCAATGTTTGGAAAAAATATAGAAAAAGTTTTTGAGATTATAAAATCAGCTCCAAAAGTTGATATGAAAAACTTTGAGAAAGACAAGTCAATTTATGGAGCGCTTATTTACGGTCTTGACTATGAATCAATTTTGACACCACTAGATTTTATCCAGAGGCGTTCAGGACTTTTATATTTTAATTATGACAAAGCAAAAGAGTATCAGCAAAATATTACAAGTATTATTTCTACAAAATTAAATTATTCTCCAGAAGAGACCGAGAGATATTCTAGAGAGTTGGAAGCTGAAATAAAAAGTGTAGTAGCTTTTAAACTTTAAGGAATGAAAAGGCATGAATTCCAAAAAGTTTTGATGGAATTTGTGCCTTTTTAAATTAATATTTTCAGGAGGAAAAAAAATGTATGACGTTCTAATAATTGGAGCAGGTATTTCTGGGGCAAGTATTGCACGCGAACTTTCGAGGTACGATCTTAATGTGGCTGTGCTTGATAAAGAAAATGATATATCAAACGGTACAACAAAAGCTAACAGTGCAATTGTTCACGCTGGATATGATCCACTCCCAAATACTTTAATGGCAAAATATAATGCCATTGGAAATTCTATGTATCCAAAAATTTGTGAAGAACTTGGAGTGCCATTTAAAAATTGTGGTTCACTTGTTCTAGCATTTGATGAGGAGGATATGAAGCACGTAAAAAATTTGTATGAGCAAGGAATAAAGAATAAAATTCCTCAACTTGAAATTTTGGATAAGAAAAAAGTTTATGAGCTAGAGCCAAATTTACAAGATGGAGTTGTTGGTGCTCTCTATGCAAAAACTGCCGGTATTGTTGGTCCATGGGAGTTGACTATTGCAATGATGGAGGACGCAATAATCAATGGGGTAAAACTTTTACTCAACAATGAAGTTATTGGAATAAAAAAATCTGGAGATAATTTTGAAGTTGAAATAAAAAATAGCAATAAAGATGAAAATTTGACTGAAAAATTTATGACGAGAAAAATTATAAACTGTGCTGGAATTTATGCTGATAAAATTCACGACATGATTGCAGCAAAAACTTTTGAGATACATCCTAGGAAGGGTCAATATTTCGTGCTGGATAAAAGTCAGGGCGAAAAAGTTGGGCGGACAATTTTCAAGTGCCCCACTGAAATGGGTAAAGGAGTTTTGATCTCTCCAACTGTTCATGGAAATTTACTCGTTGGTCCAGACTCATTGGATGTAAAAGATAAAGAAGAACTTTCAACTTCATCTGACAGGCTAAATTTTATACGAGAGGCAAGTGTTCACTCAGTAAAAAATATTGAGTTTAGAGAAAGTATCAGAACTTTTTCTGGGCTAAGAGCCGAGTCTGACACGAAAGATTTTATCGTTGGAGAGACAAAAGATGAGAAAGGATTTTTTGATGTTGCAGGAATAAAGTCTCCAGGTCTAACTGCTGCCCCAGCCATTGCAAAAGAAATTGCAGATATTTTGCAAGAAGATTTGAAGCCAGCTAAAAAATCAAATATTAAAAAAATTAAGCAAGAAAAGCATTTTATGGAATTAAGCGAGAAAGAAAAATCTGAGAAAATAAAATCTGATCCAAGCTATGGAAAAATAGTTTGTAGATGCGAAATGATAACTGAGGGTGAAATAAAAGCTGCGATAAAAAGACCAGCTGGAGCCACAACTATTGACGGAGTTAAAAAGAGATGTCGCCCTGGTATGGGAAGATGTCAGGGCGGGTTTTGTGGTCCAAGAGTTCAAGAAATTATTTCTCATGAACTAAAAATTCCAATGGAAAAAATATTTCTTGATAAGCAAGGCTCTTATATTTTGACTGGTCGAACAAAAACTACAAAGGGAGGTTCAAAATGAAATACGA
>JBOFDW010000099.1:0-5228 GCA_051647385.1 Fusobacteriaceae bacterium | reverse complement strand
GTGGCTCTTATACTTGGAGCATCAGGAAATTTTGCAACGCCATCTTCAGCAAGTGAGACACCTTTTGTCTCAACATAAATTTTCCCGTTAGAATCTTCTAACAAATAATCAAGGCGACTCGCTCCATATTTTATTTCTGCTTTTATGTGCAACAAATTTTTGAACGGAGATATTTCGTTATCCCTAAATAAAATATCTGTAAGTTTTCTGTGGAAGGAAGAATTTATCAGAACTTGTTCGCCGTCTTTCATGGCAGAAATCATATCCCATTCCGTTGTTCGTTTTGATAAGTCAGCCGCCTTTCTTATCACAACTTTGTTGCCTTCAAACAAAAGTTCTCTCAGTCTTCCAGAGTCGTGAACATGTACTGTCACAATTTCTCCTCCAGATATTTTTACCATCGCGATAAATCTGTTTGGTCTCTCCAAAAATATTCCTTCTGTTGTGTTGCCTATTTCGTAAATTAATTTTCTTCGCATAATTTTTTCCTATCTTAATTTTTTATATTTTTTATATTTTTACTCTAAAATAATTAATAGAGGTTGAGCCCTTTCAAAAAGAATTCAACCTCTACATAATAATTTTAATATTAAATTAAATCTTTAACTAAAAATAAATCTAAAACTTTTATATTAAATTAAAATTTCAAAATTCCAATTGCGTTTAGAAGAATTGCCAATAAAATAACTGGACCTCCAAATTTCATCATGAACATCCAAACTTTTATTAGTTTGAATTTTACTGTGCCGTTGTTTGTAAGTTCTGCCTCCAAAGCCTTCGCTCCAAAAACCCATCCAGTCAAAAGACAAACTGCTATTCCACCAATTGGTAAGAAAATATTACTTGTCAAGAAGTCTAAGAAGTCGAAAACATTTTTTCCGAAAAACGGAGTAAATTTTTCGATAGGTCCAAAAGATAACGAGCAGAAAATTGCGACAAAAAATAATTTTAAAGAAATCAAAATAACTGCACTTGATCTTTTAAATTTGAACTGGTCTACTACATAAGCAACAACAACTTCCATCAAAGAAATTGTAGAAGTTAATGCAGCGAAAAATACTAGGGCAAAAAACATCAGACCAAAAAATTGTCCGAAAGGCATAGTTGCAAAAATTTGTGGCAAAACTATAAAGATAAGTTTTGGACCAGCTGCAGGTTCTTGACCAAAAATAAATACAGCAGGAATTATTGCAAGTCCAGCAAGCAATGCAATCAAAGTATCCAAGTCAACTATTGTAAGAGAAGTCTTTGGAATATTTGTTTTTTTGCTCGCATAACTTCCGTAAGTTATAAGGATTCCCATACCTAAACTTAATGAAAAAAATACTTGACCAAGAGCAGCTAAGATTGACTCACCAGAAATTTTTGAGAAGTCAGGTTTGAAATAAAATTTAAGCCCTTCAGCAGCTCCATCCAAAGTCATAACTCTAACAGCTACAAAAATTATGAAGACAAACAAAAGTGGCATCAAAATTTTATTTGCTTTTTCAATTCCACCGGCAATACCTCTTGCCACGATGAAAGATGTGATGACCAAGATTACCGCAGCATAAATAATCGGCTCAATTGGTGACGATATAAATCCTTTAAAGAAAGCTCCGAAGTCTCCAGAGGTGGTTGTGGCGAATTGAACGATGTATCTAAGAACCCATCCTGCTATTACAGAATAATACGAAAGAATAAAAAAGCAAGTTAGTATTGCTATGAATCCAAAAATTCCCCAACCCTTTTTTACCTTTGCAAAAGAACCATAAGCATCGGTTCCACCATGTCGACCAATTGTAATTTCTGCGATTACAATACTTACACCAAGAACTACAACCAAAATTAAATATACAATAATAAATGCTCCACCACCATATTTACCAACAAGGTACGGAAATTTCCACAAGTTTCCAAGTCCGATTGCAGACCCAGCCGCTGACAAAAGAAATCCCATATTCGAAGACCAAAGCCCTCTGTGTGTCTCTTCTTTTTTAGACATAAATTTCACCTCTTCAATTTTGTTATAACTTTTACAAGCTATTTTAAAAATTATAATACGAAGTTGTAAATATTGCAAGAGAATTTTTGTTGCATAGCAAATTTATATTGATTTATAATTTTTTAAATAAAAAAGAGTGCATAATATTTATGCACTCTTTTCTTGAAACCTGTGAATATTTTTCTTGTTTTTTGATTAGTTTATTTTATTTCTTTTCTCCTGCAAAATCCATAGAAGCTAATCTTTCATATTGTCTCCATCTTCTCATTGCCTCGTTTTTATTTTGCTCAAATAAAACTTTTGCATGCTCAGGATTAGATTTTTCTAGAGTAGAGTATCGAACTTCACTTTGAAGGAAAGCGTTATATAAATCAAAGTTTGGAACTTTAGAATCTAATTGAAGAGGATTTTTTCCTTCTTTCTCTAATAATGGATTGTATCTATAGATTGGCCAGTAACCACATTCAGTTGCAAGTTTTTCCTCAGTCTGAGATTTTACCATTCCATTTTTTAGACCTTGAGAAATACATGGTGAGTAAGCTATTATAAGCGAAGGACCTTTGTGAGCTTCTGCTTCTCTTACAGCTTTCAAGAATTGAGCTTGATTTGCTCCCATAGAAACTTGTGCAACATAGATATGTCCGTAAGACATTGCAATTGCTCCAAGATCTTTTTTCTTATCAGGCATTCCATCAGCAGCAAATTTCAGAACTGACGCCGTTGGAGAAGATTTTGAAGCTTGACCTCCAGTGTTGGAATACATTTCTGTATCAAGCACCAAAATATTTACGTCTTGATTTGAAGCAAGAACGTGATCAACTCCACCGTAACCGATGTCATAAGCCCATCCGTCACCACCAAATATCCATTGAGATTTTTTGATGATATATTGTTTTAGAGATAAAACTTCTTTGCAAATTTCGCAACCTTTTTTAGCTCCAGCCTCTAATATTGGAACAAGTTTATTTTTTATTTCAACTGTCTTGTCACCGTCAGTTCTATTTTCAATCCATTCTTTCATAAGAGCTTTTGCTTCAGCAGGTGTATCTGCAGATGCGATTGCAGTATCAAATAATGAATGAATTCTGTCTCTTAATGATTCAACTCCAGCATTCATACCAAAACCAAACTCAGCATTGTCCTCGAATAAAGAGTTTGCCCATGATGGACCTTCGCCTTTATTATTTATAGTATAAGGTGTCGCTGGTGCTGAACCTCCATATATTGATGAACATCCAGTAGCGTTTGCTATCATCATTCTGTCACCAAAAAGTTGTGTAATACTTTTTATGTAAGGTGTTTCTCCACAACCAGCACAAGCTCCATGGAACTCAAAGTATGGTTTTGCAAACTGAGAACCTTTTACAGTATATTTATCCATTAAGTTATCTTTGTAAGTTACGTTATTAAATAGGTAATCAGCTTTGATGTCTTCTTTGTTAGCAAGCTCGCTTCCAATTGGCACCATTTTGATTGCTTTTTCTTTTGCTGGACACACGTTTACACATGAACCGCAACCTGTACAATCAAGTGGAGACACTTGAATCTTAAATGCTAAGCTTTCTAAACCTTTTCCCATTGCGTTCAAAGTTTCTAGTTCAACTGGAGAAGAAGATTTTTCTTCTGGAGTTAACAAGAATGGTCTGATAACTGCGTGTGGACAAACATAAGCACATTGATTACATTGAATACAATTTTCTGATAACCACTCAGGCACGTGAGTTGCAATTCCTCTCTTCTCAAATGCAGAAGTTCCGTTCTCAAAAGTTCCATCCTCGTAACCGTTGAAAGCAGATACTGGTAACTTATCTCCTTCAGTTGCATTAATTGGACGAACTATTCTATCAACAAACGGTTCAAGTTTAGAGTTGCATTTTGATGAGCATGTAGAACAAGAATCTCCTGTTTTTGCTTCAGAATTAACAGTTTCAAGAGTCATATCATCATTTAGACTTGCCCATGCTTGATCAACTGGAACTTCAACAAGTTCGTTAGCTCCTTTGTCGATGGCATCGCAGTTCATTTTTACTATCTCTTGACCTTTTTTACCGTAAGTTTTTTCAGCGAAATCTTTCATATGCTTTTGAGCTTCAGCAAAGTCAATAACGTTTGCTAGCTTAAAGAAAGCAGCCTGCATTATTGTATTTGTTCTTCCTCCAAGACCTATTTCTCTTGCAAGTTTATTTGCGTCAAGAATATATAACTTAGCATTTTTACGAGCCAAATCTCTTTTTAATTTATTCGGAAGGTGCTTAGCAACTTCATTTTTATCCCAAATACAGTTAAGAAGGAAAGTTCCGTTGTCTCTAAGTCCACCCACCATATCATATTGAGTAACATAAGCTGGCACAGAACAAGCTACAAAGTTTGGTGTAGTAACCAAGTATGTAGATCTGATTGGCTCTTTACCAAATCTCAAGTGAGAACGAGTAAGTCCTCCAGATTTTTTAGAGTCATAAGCAAAATAAGCTTGTGCATAAAGAGCAGTTTTATCTCCGATTATTTTGATAGAGTTTTTATTTGCTCCAACTGTTCCATCCGAACCAAGTCCATAGAATAAACATTCTCTTACATCTTCTTTTGTTACGATTAAATTTGGTCCAACTGGAATTGATTTGTGAGTAACGTCATCGTTTATTCCAACTGTGAATCCATCCATTGGATTATTTGATTTCAAATGATCATACACCGCAACTATTTGTGCAGGTGTTGTATCTTTTGAAGATAGTCCGTATCTTCCACCAATAATCATTGGTGCATTTTGTTGTCCGTAGAATACAGATTTTACATCTAAGTATAATGGTTCACCAAGAGCTCCCGGCTCTTTTGTTCTATCAAGTACAGCAATTTTTTTGACTGTCTTTGGCAAAGAAGCTAACATATGCTTAGAAGAAAATGGTCTGTAAAGGTGAACAGATAATATACCAACATTAGCACCTTTTGCATTAACAAAGTCTACAACTTCTTTAGCAGTTTCAACAACTGAACCCATTGCTATAATTACATTTTCAGCTGTTGCTGATCCATAATAATCAAACAGCTTATAATTTCTTCCTGTTTCTTTTCCAAATTTATTCATGTAGTCTTCAATAATTTCTGGTACTGCGTCATAGAATTTATTTGAAGCTTCTCTTGTTTGGAAGTAAATATCATCGTTTTGAGCAGTTCCTCTTGTAACTGGATGCTCTGGATTCAAAGCTCTTGCTCTAAATTCTTCGATAGCTTTCCAGTCAACTAATTTTTT
>JBOFDW010000098.1:0-6183 GCA_051647385.1 Fusobacteriaceae bacterium | reverse complement strand
AAGGAAAAGACCAGTCAAAAATAAAATGCGGGCTAAAATTAAAGGGCAAAGAAAAAATAGTCATAGAAATTCCAGAAGACGAAATTTTGGATTTGACTCCAGAAAATATTCCTCTTGATATAATTTTTGAGGACTCAGATATTATTGTAATAAATAAAGCTGCTGGTATGGTGGTTCATCCTGCATATGGTAATTATAGTGGGACACTTGTGAACGCATTGCTTTATCACATAAAAGATTTATCTTCTATAAACGGAATTATAAGACCTGGCATAGTTCATAGGCTTGATAAAGATACGAGCGGAGTTATAATAGTTGCCAAAAATGATATTGCTCACATAAAACTTTCAGAAATGTTTAAAGAAAAAACTTTAGATAAAATTTACGTGTGTATTTGCAAGGGAAATTTCAGGAATAAAAAAGATCGAATAGAAAGTTTGATAGCACGTCATACTCGAGATAGGAAAAAAATGGCTGTGTCTGATGAGAACGGGCGAAATGCTATAACAAATTATGAGGTCATAGATGAAGTGCAAGGATTTTCAATGGTAAAAGTAAAGATAGAAACTGGTCGGACTCATCAAATAAGAGTTCACATGAAATATTTGAATCATCCTATACTTGGCGATAGTGTCTATGGAAATTCTGATGTGGCTAAGCGACAAATGTTGCACGCATATATTTTGAGATTTGAACATCCAATTACAAATCAAAAACTTGAAATGATTGCTCCTTTGCCTGAAGATTTTTTATCTATTGCAAAAAAACTTCATCTGGATACAGAAAAAATATTAGAGAAAAATCAAGAAAAAAATTAAGAATAACAACCAGTAAAAATATTTGAGCAATAATTTTAGAGGAGAAAATTAAATGCAGGAACTAAAATTTTTGAAAATAAAAATTGAGAACCATCCAACAAGAGAAGGACATACTTTAGAATCCTTGGACAAACCAAATGCCATCGCAGCTTTGGTGCTAAATAAAAATAAGACCAAAGGATTTTTTGTGAAGCAATATAGAACTGGTGCAAAAGGAGAGTTACTAGAAGTTCCAGCTGGAATTATGGAGCATGGAGAAGAGCCAACTCAAACTCTTTTTCGTGAGCTAGAAGAAGAGACTGGATATTTACCAGAAAATTATGAGATTATTTATGAGTCAAAAAAACCACTGCTTTCTTCTCCGGGATGTATGAGCGAGGGAATTTTTATTTATATTGTTGCTTTGAAAGATGACAACATAAAACCTCAAGAATTAAAACTTGACGAGAGTGAAGACCTTGTTGGAGAATGGCACGACTTAGATGAGATAGAAAAATTAAATACAGATTTAAAAACTTTATACGCTCTTGAAAAATTTAAGAATTTAAGAAGAGGCTAAAAAATGTGGTGCGTATATATTTTGAGGTGTAAAGATAATTCGCTCTATACAGGTATCACCACAAATTTGGAGAAAAGATTTGCTGAGCATGTTGCTGGCACAGGTGCAAAATATACCAGAGCAAGAAAAGCTATCAAGATAGAAATTTTTTGGAATGCCAAAGATAAAAGTGAGGCGTCCATCGCAGAATTTTTATTGAAGCAACAAAAAAAAATTCATAAAGAGAGATTTATATTGGATAGGAAGCTTTTTTTAAAATTTGCAAAAGAACAAAAAAATATTGACCTTTTATAACGGACGTGATAGAATATTAAATGTTCGTCAAGTAAACTTTGGACAAAACAATGCCTGGGTGGCGAAATAGGTAGACGCACAGGACTTAAAATCCTGAGGTATCTGATACCGTACCGGTTCGATTCCGGTCTCAGGCACCATTTACAAAACATGACGCGGGATAGAGCAGTTGGCAGCTCGTCGGGCTCATAACCCGAAGGTCGCAAGTTCGAGTCTTGCTCCCGCCACCAAATTTTGCGTCATTAGCTCAGTTGGTAGAGCACACGACTTTTAATCGTGTTGCCACAGGTTCAAATCCTGTATGACGCACCATTATTTTACTACTAAAATTTTGTTAAGTTTTTATATAAAGTTGCTACCATGCAAGTAAAAATTTTATAAAAATTTATGAGATTTTATTTTTTTGAAATTTTTTATGTGTCTGTAGCTCAGTTGGATAGAGCAACGCCCTTCTAAGGCGTGGGTCAGGAGTTCGAATCTCTTCAGACACGCCATACAAAATTGAGGATCCATAGCTCAGTTGGTTAGAGCACCCGGCTCATAACCGGGTGGTCGTTGGTTCGACTCCAACTGGATCCACCATTACTTGTGCCCCGTTCGTCCAGTGGTTAGGACAACAGACTTTCACTTTGTAAACAGGGGTTCGACTCCCCTACGGGGTACCATATTTATTTGGAGGGTTATCCTAATTGGTAAGGAATCGGTCTTGAAAACCGACGCCGTAAGGCTTCAGAGTTCGAGTCTCTGGCCCTCCGCCATAACTTTATTTTTGCCCAGATAGCTCAGTCGGTAGAGCAGGAGACTGAAAATCTCCGTGTCCGTGGTTCGATTCCGCGTCTGGGCACCATCAACAAAGTTCACGGTCGCTTAGCTCAGTTGGGAGAGCTCCTGCCTTACAAGCAGGAGGTCATAGGTTCAAGTCCTATAGCGACCACCATTTTATTTTTAGTTTGGCTCTTGAAAATTTCTGAGTCTAAGGTTTGGGGGTGTAGCTCAGTTGGTTAGAGCGCATGCCTGTCACGCATGAGGTCGCGAGTTCGAGCCTCGTCACTCCCGCCATAAAAAAATAAGTAAAAAATTTTGAGAGAAAATAATATATAAAATATTATGTGAAAAAGCATTAACAAGTTCTTGTTAAAAATATCGCGGGATAGAGCAGTTGGCAGCTCGTCGGGCTCATAACCCGAAGGTCGCAAGTTCGAGTCTTGCTCCCGCCACCAATTTGGATCCATAGCTCAGTTGGTTAGAGCACCCGGCTCATAACCGGGTGGTCGTTGGTTCGACTCCAACTGGATCCACCACTCACAAAAATCAAAGAGAGACTAATTTTTTAGTCTCTCTTTTTTGTTGTGCTTTTATTTTTTTAAATTTATATTTTATAAAATATTTTTTTTAGTTGGCTTTTTATATTCGGCTAAAAAATTCAGCTAGTTTTATTTTTGCCTTTGAAATGTTTTGAGTCACCCCAGTCATGATACATAATAATATCTCCAACACTTGCAACTCGACCAGACAAACATTTTTTGCATTGATCGGCAGTATCATCTATACACGGCTTGTCATCATAGAGCTGATATTTAGCTCGGTGTTCTGGTATGGTTGTGATGGGCATCAAAATATTTGCTCCAGCTTTCAAACCTTTTTCACGACCAAGAGGATCAAGTCCTTGAAGTGCAGTTGTCGCAGCAATATTAACATTCTTCAAATAAATTCTTGTGAGTGCAATCATTTTGAGACCGAGCTCAACTCTTTTTTCTTTGCTAAGAATATTATCATGATATTTTTGACCCATGGGAGTATTCTCAGAAATTATATAAGGTCCCATCCCAATCATATCAATATCAAATTTTTCATAGAAAAGTATATCGTCAACCAAATTTTCAATGGTTTGATTTGGCAGACCAATCATAACACCAGTCCCAACTTGATATCCAATCTCACGCAAAATTTCTAAGCACTTAAGTCTAGTCTGAAAATTATGCAACCCGTCATCTTGAGGATGAATACTTTTGTAAAGTTCTTCATTTGAAGTTTCTATCCGCAAAAGATATCTGTGAGCTCCAGCATCAAACCATCTCTTATAAGTTTCGTAGCTCTGCTCACCAAGAGAAATAGTTATGCCAACTTCTTTGTTGGTCTCTTTTTTTATCTCATGAAGAATATCTTCCACGAAAGAAATATATTTCTCGTCCTGTCGCTCTCCAGACTGGAGTACCAATGACCCGTAACCATTTTCGTGAATCCATTTTGCAGACCGAATTATTTCCTCTTTCGTCATGTCGAATCGCTCAACTTTTTTATTGTCACGTCGAATTCCGCAGTAGAGACAATTTTTTATGCACTTGTTACTAAATTCTATTAGCCCACGATAAAAAACTTTGTTCCCAATCTCGTGAAGTTTTATCTCATAAGCTTTATCATAAATTAATTTTATCTCTTGCTCGTCTTCTATCTTCATCAAAAAAATCAGGTCATCTCGACTCAATTTTTCTTTTTGTAAAACTTCTGTTACAGTCATCGTTGCTCCTTGACTCAAAAATATTGCGATAATCTTTTTTTAAAAATTCAAAAAATTTATAAAATTTAAACAAAACTTCAAGTAAAAATTCACGCCAAACTTTGCGGTCTAAAATATTTTCCGCTTTACTTTATTATAACAATGTTTTATTATATATGCAAAGGAATAATTTTTAAGGAGGAATTAATATTATGAAAGAAGAGGATTTTGAGGAACTGAAATCTCAGCTTGAGGAATACAGACAGGAAAAAGAGCGAGTGAGAAAACTCGTTGGGCAAATTGGGAGCAGGAAAGGTTCAAGGTTTCATAAAATTGTGAGCCAAGTTTTTATATTGGTTGTGTTGCTCGTATTTATTTTGAGCGTAGTTTTTCACAGCATCCCATATACTACTGGACTCCAGCTCGGAATACTTTTTGCCAGCATAAAAGTTATCTGGATGATTTACGATCAACAAAAAATGAATCACTTTCAATTTTGGATTTTGAGCTCCCTTGAGCTGAAAATTAATAAGCTCGAAAAAGATATAAATATTTTGACAAAAGATAAGTAGGAGAGACTACTATGGCAAAAGTTAATAATGAAATTAAATTATCCGACACGAAAAAAGTTTTGATACTTGGAATTGTGCCGACAATATTTTTGTTGGTCTCGGTAATTTTTGGCAGGAACGAAATATTTGATGGCTACATAAAAATTTTGAAGCACCCCGGAGTTCTCATCTCGGATTATATAGTTGTGGGTGGATTTTACGCAAATCTTTTCAACGTTGCAATTTTATCTTTTTTTAATTTGGGCATAATATATTTCCTGAAAATTCCAGTGAACGGATTTATTTTTGCATCATATTTTACTGCACTTGGATTTGCTTGTTTTGGCAAGACACTATTAAATTCTTTGCCAATATATTTTGGAGGATATCTTTATGCTAAGCACCAAAAAATAAAATTCAAAAGTATTTTTGGGGTAATGATGTTCGCACTCACACTTGCACCACTGGTGAGTTTTTTTATGTTTAATGCTGACCTAAATATTTATTCGAGAGTTGGTGGAGCACTTTGCGGAGGAATTTTTATTGGATTTATCATGACGCCACTTTCTTCTGGCATGCTAAAATTTCACGAAGGATTTAATTTGTATAATATAGGATTCACCGGTGGGATTGTTGGAACAATTCTTGCTTCAATAGTAAAGGGTCGAGGCATAGAAATTATGACCATGAAAGAACTTTCCACGGAATATGATTTGCCTATAAAAATTATTCTAGCAGGAATTTTTTGTATTTTTATAATGGTAGGGTATCACATCAACGACGATTCTATAAATGGATATGATACGCTAATGTTTAACAGCGGGAGATTGCTCTCGGATTTTACTTTGACGGAAGGATTTGGTATCAGTATAATTAATGCTGGCATCATGGGACTCTTGGCTTTGTCTTTTGTGTCGATGTTGGCTGTTCCATTAAACGGAGCTCTCATAGCAGGAATTTTTACAGTCTTTGGCTTTGGAACTTTTGGAAAACATCCCCTCAATACAATTCCTATTGTCTTGGGAGTTTTGCTCGCAAGTGTTGTTGGGATTTGGGAGTTCAATAGTTTCAATGTCGCACTTGCAGGACTTTTTGCCACAACTCTTGCTCCAATATCTGGAGTCTTTGGTCCGTTCATGGGAATACTGGCAGGGTTCTTGCATTTATTTGTGGTGAATAATGCTGCTGTAATTCACGGAGGATTTAATTTGTACAATAATGGATTTGCAGGTGGAATTGTTGCAGGATTTTTAATTCCTCTTATCCAAAAATTTAGGAGGGAAAAATAATGGACGCAAAAAAAGTAACGACAATAATAGAAGAAGTTACGAATTATTTTTTGTCTAATGGGGCAAAAAATTTGAACATGGATTTTAAATCTGACCCAAATAGAATGGACATAATTTTCACAGTTGAAAATCATAATATTAGCAGAGAGGAACTTGATGAGCTGGAAGATTCTTT
>JBOFDW010000097.1:0-16320 GCA_051647385.1 Fusobacteriaceae bacterium | reverse complement strand
ATGTGGAAAATTATTTGATGAAAGAAGATAGGTATTTGTAGGAGGAAATTTTTTTGGATATTTTATTGGTAATAATTTTAGGGTTGGTTGAAGGGTTAACAGAATTTTTACCAATCAGTAGCACAGGTCACATGATTATCGTGGATAATATTCTTCTACAAAAATTTATGAGCAACACGAAACTTAGCGAAAATTTTATGAACACATTTTTAATTGTAGTTCAGCTTGGGGCAATAATTGCTGTTGTAATTTATTTTTGGAAAGAAATAAATCCCTTTGTGAGAGACAAAAAAATTTTTAGTGAAAAAATTTCGCTTTGGAGCAAAATAATAGTTGGTGTAATTCCTATTGCTATAGTTGGAGTTTTGTTCGACAAAAAAATAGAAGATTATTTTATTGACAATATTTATGTGATTGCAGGGACATTAATATTTTATGGAATAATTTTGCTGTTCATAGAAAAAAAAATCAAGCGAAAAATTATAGCCAGTAAAGTTTCTGAGATAACATATCCACTTGCAATAGCTGTTGGAGTTTTTCAGTGCTTGGCAGTTATACCAGGGACATCAAGATCGGCGGCAACAATTATCGGCGCACTTGTCCTAGGATTTTCACGTGGAGTCGCAGCTGAGTTTTCATTTTTCATTGCGATACCAACCATGGCTGGGGCAACTTTGCTAAAACTTTTAAAAAATTCCAGCGGATTTTCCATGAATGAATGGTTTTTGATGGGGGTCGGAACTTTCGTAGCATTTCTATCTGGGTATTTTGTGATTAGATGGTTCATGAATTATATCCGAAATAAAAATTTTGTGTTTTTTGGAGTTTATAGAATAATTTTAGGAATTTTGGTTTTCGTATGGTTAATTCAAATGTAGAAATTTCATTGGCGAGCATAAATGAATTTATAAGAATTTTATTACCCGAGATTCAAGATAAAAATATTTTTGCCGACTTTGAATTCACAAAAGAAAATATAATTTTAAAAATAAATATAGATGAAACTACAAAAAAATTTTCGTATGAAAACTTGATGGAAAAAATTTCAGACCAGCACGTAATTATTTTGAAAACTTCTCTCTTAAGTTTTTACGAAAAAAATCTTCCATGGGGTGGACTCATCGGAGTAAGACCAACAAAAGTTGTGAAGAGACTTTTTGGATTGGGATTTTCTCCAGAGAAAACTTTGGAGCTTTTACAAAGAATTTATTTGGTTTCAGATGAAAAATCAAAACTTGTTGTTAGTGTCTTCCAAAAAGAATTGGAATTCATGAACGACAAGTCTTTTAATATTTATATCGGAATTCCTTTTTGTCCGACGAAATGCAAATATTGTTCCTTCGCATCTTACGAAATAAAAAGTCCTGTTGGGAAAAAATTCTACAAAAGTTTTGTGGAAACTTTGTTGGAAGAAATAAAATTAACGGGAGAATTTATAGCGGAGAAAAATTTAAGAGCAAATAAAAATAGCGAGAAGAAAATTATTATAGAGTCAATTTATATTGGCGGGGGTACGCCAAGTATTTTGGAAGAGAAAGATTTGGAGAGAATTTTGTTGGCGGTCAGAGAAAATATTCCGCAAGAAAATTTGCGTGAGTTTACTTTTGAGGCTGGACGTGAAGATACAATCACGGACAAAAAACTTGAGACTATGAAAAATTTTGGCGTGAATAGAATTTCGCTCAACCCGCAAACTTTTAATAAAAAAACTTTGGAGAGAATGAATAGAAATTTTGATCAAGAAAATTTTGACAGGTGCTACAAAAAAATTCGTGAGCTAAAATTTATAATAAATATGGATTTGATTTTGGGATTGCCAGACGAAACTGAAAAAGAAATTTTGCAGACACTTGAGACAATAAAAAATTATGAGATAGAAAATTTGACGATTCATAATCTTGCGTTGAAAAAAGCGTCAACTTTATTTAAAGATTTGGACAAGAAAATAAATAATCTCGACCGAGAAAAAGTTGAGCAAAAAATTTCTGAGATAATTTTGGAAAAAGAAATGAGTCCGTATTATTTGTATCGGCAAAAAAATAGTGCTGACTGGGGAGAAAATATTGGCTACTCAAAAAAAGGTTGCGAGTCGATTTTTAATATTGAGATGATAGAAGAAAATCAATCGACGATTGGACTTGGTGGCGGAGCGATTACAAAAAAAATTATTAAGGGTAATAGTGGAGAGGAGCGAGAAGAAATTATTCGGCTTGTAAATCCAAAAGACCCTGCGACTTATATTGCTGAGATGAAAAAAAGATTTGAGGAGAAGAGGAAACTTTTTGGAGAGGGAAAATAGTTTTGAGAAAAAATACACCGTGAAAAATTTTCACGGTGTATTTTAAATTTACTTAGACTTTTTTTGCTCGGCGATTATTTTTTTGACTTCTTTTATGTTTTTAATAATAAGTTCATCATTAGGATTTAATTTTAATGCAATATTATAATCGGATAGAGCTTCTTCATAAAGTTCAAGATTTTCTTTTGCAACTCCTCTATTATTAAAAGCGTCAGAAAAATTTGGATTTAATATAATAGCTTGGTCAAAATCTTTGATAGCTTCTTTATAATTTCCAAGTTCGTCTTTTATATTTCCTCTATTATTAAAAGACTCAGAATCATTAGGATTTAATTTTATAGCCTGATCAAAATCTTTGATAGCTTCTTTATAATTTCCAAGTTCGTATTTTATATTTCCTCTATTATTAAAAGCCTCAAAACTATTAGGATTTAAGATTATAACTTGATTATAATCTTTGATAGCACTTTCATAATCTTTTATGCTATCTTTTGCAACTCCTCGATTAAAAAAAGCCTCTTCATAATTAGGATTTAATTCTATAGCTTTGTCAAAATTTTTTATAGCCCTCTTAAAATGACCAAGTTTATTTTTTGCATTTCCTCTATTACAAAAAATTTCGTAATTATTCGGATTTAATTCTATAGCTTTGTCAAAATCTTTGATAGCCTCCATATGTTTTTCTAGTTTATTTTTTACAATTCCTCTATAAAGAAAATAATCTGAATTATTAGGATTTAATTCTATAGCTTTGTCAAAATCTTTGATAGCCCCTTTAAAATTTTCAAGCAAATATTTTGTAAGACCTTTAGTAAAACATGCATCAAAATCATTAGGATTTAATTTAATGGCTTTGTCGAAATCTTTGATAGCTCCTTTGTAGTCTTTAATGTTATCTTTTGATATTCCTCTATAAAGAAAAGCGTTAGAATAATTAGTATTTAATTTAATGACTTTATCATAATATTTTATTTGCTCATTAAAATATTCACTATGATAAGCTATTTGAAAATAAATATCTTCTAACTTGTCTTTGTAATCAGAAATTTCTGCTAATTTTTTGAGTGCTGAAACTTTTCCTTTTGGAGTCTTTTTATTTAGAGCTTTTGCAAAATCACTATCAAAATCTAAATCTTCTTTTTTGTTTTCCACTTCTTTTTCTAATGACTCAAATCTTTCTTGATAAAGATTTACAAAGGAGTGAGCCAAATCATCACGAAGAATTTTTTCTAGTTCGTCATCTGACTTAAAATTTTTATGCAAAATATTTTTTGAAATCTTGGTTTTAAATTCTTGAACTTTATCATATTGAACCTTATCCAATAGCGAAGGGCTGATAGGCTTGTCTGAAAAATAAAGAAGAACATTTTTATGCTTCTTCATCAAAAGAGTTATTTCTTCTTCAGTGCCAGAATCATAATTTTTTGTGGGACTTCCGAAGCGAGTCCAAATAACAGCAATGACTGCATCACTATTTTTAACAATCTGCTCATTTAAAATATCTTGAGGACTAGAACCAGCTTGAGAATAACTATCTTGTTTCCAATGAAGAGTATTGAGTTGAAAACCTCTTTTATATGCAGTGGTGTTATTAAATTCATCCACGGCTTTTTTTATAATTTCAACTTCAGAAGTAATATCACTTGGACAAGATATTAAAATATCATAGATGGTTACAACTCGAGCCATAAAATTTCTCCTTCAAAAATATTTTTATCACACAAAATTATATCATAAAACTAAAAAAAGTTCTCGCAAAAATATTTTGGATTTTTTTATTTCAAAGTTATGATATAATTTTAATAAAAATAAATAGCTAAAAATTTTAAGAGAAAAAATTTCAGATAAATATTTTTTTATAATTTAGGAGGGGGATGAAATGCAAAAGAAAAATAAAATTCAAAAATTTTTCGTGGCAGGTGTGATTATTTTTTTATTTGTGTTGGGAGGTTGCTCAAATCTTTTAAGCAAAAAAAATCCTACGGAATTTTATAATGCAGGATTAGAAAAACTTGAGCTGAAAGATTATGACGGGGCAATGGCAGAATTTGATGAAGCGATCAAAATAAATTCAAAATTTTATGAGTCATATATTGCGAGGGGAGCGGTTAAAGAAATTCGCGGGGATTATGAAGGTGCGATAAAAGATTATGACACAGCGATAAAACTCAAACCAGATTCTTTTGAAGTTTATTATAATCGTGGAGCTGCTAAAAAAGAATTTGCCGACAAAGAAAAAAATATAGCTAAAAAAATTAAATATTATGAATCGGCTTTGAAAGATTTTGAAAAAATTTCTGAGCTTGACCCAAAAAATCAAATTTATTTCATGAAAAAGCAAGAGCTTGAAAAAATATTAAAGAAAGTTAGAAAATAAAATTAACTCAAATAATTTCTCGCACAAAAAAATCTCAGAAGAATTTTTATTCTCTGAGATTTTTATATTAGATGAAAATTTTATTTTTTTATTGAGCTTTAAAAATTTCAAAACCTTGAGCCAAAACTTTTCTTGCGATATCTTTTGCACCATCAAGAGATAAGTCACGATAATTTCCACACTGAACTTCATTGGCAGCTGGAATTTCTTTTGCGTCCAAAATTACTGTCAAAGATTTTTCCAGAGCTTCCTTAACATCTTTAGGAGAAATATCACCCCACATCGATAGATAATATCCAGTTCGGCAACCCATAGGTGACAAATCAATTATTCCGTCAATGTGCTTTCTAATTTCATATGCGAGCAAATGTTCAAGACCATGAAGACCAGCATTATCTAGCTCGGATTTATTTGGCTGAACAAATCTCAAATCAAATTTCGTTACATAATCTCCTTTTTCACCTTTCATAAGAGCACACTTTCGCACGTAAGGTGCTTTCACTTTTGTGTGGTCTAGTTCAAAACTTTCGACTTTTTGCATTTTGTACCTCCAAATAAATTTTGAATTATAAAAATATAATCTAATTATATAATAGAACAAATTCGTTATTTTGTCAAAAGTTGAAGAGAGAGGCAAAATGTTTTTGTATTATCCACTAGTATTTTTTTTATTTGTGGTGTAGAATAATTAAAATAAATTTTTTTGGAGGCGAAGTGAATGAGTATAAAATTTATAAAACCTCACTTAGATTATTTTGAGTCTTATATTTTCGCCATGACAAAAATTGTCGAAGGAGGATTTATTAGTAGAGAAATTTTTTTAGCGATGGAAAATAAAACTCCGCAAGAATTTATCGACTCGTTTAAAATTATGGAGACAGAAAAATGTACAGAAGTTTTACCTTACTTAGTACCTGCCACAGCTTTTTGGCTTGTGGACACGGACAAGAAAAAATTTGTTGGACTTTTATCCGTTCGTCATAGATTAAATGAGTTGCTAAATAATTGGGGTGGACATATAGGTTACAGCGTGAATCCAGAATATAGACGGCAAGGTCACGGACACGAACTTTTAAAGTTCGGACTAAAATTTTGCAAAGAGGAACTTGGTCTCACAGAAATTTTAATAACTTGCGACGAAAAAAATCTAGCCTCTAAAAAAATTATAGAATCTGGTGGCGGGCAATTTATAAATATTTACAAGCACGAAGACAGCGATAAAATTTCTCGCAGATATAAAATCGAGCTTTGAAATTTTTATAAAAAAATAGAGATGATAATTCATCTCTATTTTTTTAATTTTTTTATTTCAAAACTTTTCTGTTAGAACAATTTGATTTTCCACAGCAACCACAATCACCTTTTGATTTAAAAAATTTCAAAAGATTTTTTGCTGCGAAAAATATTATCACTAAAATAATTGCAAATACTAAAATTGTTTTCATAAAATCAACCTCCCTATTTGGAAAATCAAAGTAGAAATTATATATGGGACAACTGTCATTACCAAAACTACAAAGCCCATAAATTTAAAACCAAATTCATTTTTGAGAGCCGTGAGTGCAACGATACACGGAACAACTAGCAAAATAAAAACCATGAAAGAGTATGCCCGAAGTTTTGGAAAACTTTCCTCACTCCAAAGTTTTGAAGTGGCAGTAACAATCCCTCTCTCCTTTTCTGTCTCAGAATTATTTGCTACATTATTTTGACTGTCATCTTGAACCAAAACTTGTCCGAGAAATCCAACGACTAATTCTTTTGCGGCGATACTTGGAGGAATAGCAGCAACAACTTCCCACCGAGTTGCAAATCCTGTTGGCTTCATAATTGGAGTCAAAACTTTTCCGAAAGATGCCATATAAGATTTTGATGTGTCGCCATTATTTGGAAAATAAGTTAACACCCAAAGAAGCATTAAGACCGTCATAATTGTTGTACTAGCTTTTTTTAAATATTCTGCTGTTCGATTTATCGTGGAGTTAAAAACCATTTTCATACTTGGAATTCTATATGGAGGCAATTCCAAAATTAGAGGCTTATTATCAGAACGAAAAATTGGAAATTTTTTAAACGCGACTCCGACCAAAATTGCAATCAAAATTCCAAGAGCATAAAGACTCATGATTACAAGACCAGCTTGAGCTCCAAAAAAAGCTGCGGTAAAAAGTCCGTATACAGGAAGACGAGCGCCGCATGACATGAAAGGAGTCATGAGAGCAGTAAGCCTCCGAGAATTTTTATCTTCCAAAGTTCTTGTTGCATAAATTGCTGGCACTGAACAACCAAATCCAATTATCATCGGGACGAAAGCTTTTCCATTTAATCCTAGACCACGCATAACTTTGTCCATTAGAAAAGCAACACGTGTCATGTATCCGCTCTCTTCTAAAATTGCCAAGAAAAAATATAAGAATAACATGAGCGGGACGAAAACAATTATTCCACCAACTCCGCCAATAATTCCGTCAACTATCAAAGAGTTCATCCAATTTGGAACTCCTTCCAGCAAAGTTTTTACATGCCCAGCCAAAAAACTATTTATAAAAGTGTCGAGCCAATCTATGAAAGGCTGGCTTCCCTTAAAAACAAAATTCATCATGAGAGTCATTATTCCAAAAAATAACGGCAGACCCAAAATTCTATTTAGAAAAAGTCTGTCGATTTTATCTGTAAAATCAAGACGAGCCTTGAGAGATGTTTTGAAAGTCTGACGAGTGATTCCCTTGATTACCCCATATCTTTTTTCGGCAAAAATAGTTTCGATGTCGTTATCAAATCTCGACTCAATATTTTTTATGATATTTTCAAATTCTTTCGTGACGTCTATTTTATATTCAGCAAGAATTCTCTCAGCAAAATATTTATCTCTCTCCAAAATTTTCACAGCAACAAAATTTATATTATATTTTTCAATAATTTTTGCGTATGAAGCATTTTCTTTTAGTATAAGTTTTAGCGTATTAATTTTATTGATCAAAAAATCTTCGAACTCTAATTTATAGTCTATATTTTTTGGAGAATTTTTTGCAAGAATGATAGCTTTCTCTAAAAGTTCTTTCAGACCAGTTTCTTTTGTAGCAGAAGTTTTTACAATGTCCATCTCCAAAAAAGCTGAAAGTTTTTTAGTATCCAAAGTGTAATCTAAATTTTCAAATTCATCAAAAAAATTCAGAGCAATTATCATTGGCTTACCAAGTTCTTTTAGCAACAAAGTCAAATATAAATTTCGCTCAAGATTTGTTGAGTCAAGAACATTTATTACTACATCAGGATTTTCATCTAGGATAAAATCACGTGTAACTTTTTCTTCAAGAGAATACGGACTCAAACTATAAACTCCCGGCAAATCTATCAGATTTATTTTTTCGCCATTAAAAATAAAATTTGCCTCTTTTTTTTCAACTGTAACTCCGGGCCAATTTCCAACCTTTAGTTTTGACCCAGCCAGAGCATTTATCAGTGCACTTTTCCCAACGTTTGGATTTCCAGCAAAAGCTATCTTTAACATTTAATTTGCTCCTTCGATCTCAATATTTTCTGCGTCAATTTTTCTAATAGCAATACTTGTTCCTCGTATACGATATTCTTGCGGGTCACCTAGTGGTGCATTCCGCTCAAGTTTTATAACTTCACCACTATTGATTCCCATATCAGAAAGTCTTTTTTTTAGCTCGCCAACTTTTCCAAGACGAATAATTTTTGCCTCCTGTCCTTTTCTTAGCTCTGTTAATTTCATTTTCTTTTCTCCTCTCAAAACTCAAAAATATTTTGAATATCAAATTAATTCTGGAAAATTTTAGGGTGGCTCAAACACGCACCCTAATTTTTTTATTCTATAATTTATTTTAACATATCCCTTTTAATTCGTCAATAAAAATATTTTGATATTCAAATTATTTTTTGCTCGAATATAAATTCAAGAGTAAAAAACAGAGCTGAGAAAATTTTCTCAGCTCTGTTTTTATTTTTTGGTAAAATATTTATGAGACAGAATTTTTATTTCTTCGTTCATCAAAAAATTTCTCTTAAATAAAATTGAAAACAAAAACTTTATGGAGTTTTAATACTGACTGTGATACAATTAGAAATATAAAAATATTTTCAAGGTAGATGATTAGTTGAATAAATTTTAATAAGATATAAAGTTTTGATTATAATTTTTTAATGTGCTTGAAAATTTTTTGTGATTGTTTTTAAATTTTATATCAATTAAGTCATTGACTTATTTTTTATAAAATAGTATAATTTTTAGAATGTTAAATTTATGAGAATAATAAGCGTTGATTATCTTTAGAATAACAATAATTTCTTGGAGGAAAAGTGATGTGGAAATTTTTCAATAATAGCAAAGAAAAACTACAAAAAAAAACTATAAAAAAAAACTATAAAAAAAAGTGGTATTTTTTAATAGTTTTTCTTATAATAATGGTTTGGATAGTTGTGTATGAATTTATTAAAATTGATATTGAAAAGTTTGGAAAGTTACTAGAAAATTATTATTATATAGCATTTATTTTTAGTTTGATTTTTGTAGGACTTCAGCTGAAGCAAAGCATAAAAGATTCAGATGTGAGATTTGAATATCAAAAAAAAGAAAAAGCAGTAGAAATAGCAGACCATTTTAGAGAAATTGTTTTATCTAGTTCTTATATTATGTCAGTGATGAAGCACACATTTGTAGATACAAAGTTCAAGGAATCAAAGGATAGTTTTAAGAGTTTAACAGAATTTGATAAAGAAGAAATGGAATCAGTCTTTAATGAAAAACATGAAATAATAGAGAAAGAACTATGCAATTCAATAAAAGGTATTCCTTTAAAAATATTTGCAGAAAGTTATTTAGCCTACAGATGTAGAAGAGTAAATTGTGATTTATTGAACAAGATAGTTTCTTTATCTAAGAATGACTATAAACCTTATACGAAAGATGAAATTGAATGTATCAAAGATGAGATACTTAAATTAAAGATGGAAGAATATAACAATGATATTGAGTTTCTAGACAAACATTTGAGATTTGAATTTGATTCTTTCAGAGTTGATACTCTTAATAAAATAGAATATATTTCAATGAGCTTTAATGTTGGAATAGCAGATGATGAAGTTGTTTATCAATCATTGCATCAAGTGTTTTTGAGATTTATAAAAATGATGTATTTTCATATTGCAACTTTAAATACTAACGGCAACAAAGATAAACATTTTAATAATATTATTGAATTGTATAATAGTTGGGCACAAAAATATCATGATGTAAAAGATAAAGAAGAAATTAATAATCAAAAAGTTGCAAATGAAAATAAAAAGGCAAAAGATCAGAAAAGAAAAACAGAAATAATAAAAGCTGAAAAATTACAGAACAAATAAATTATTAACAAATATGGAGGTTTATTATGTGGGGTTATGCTTGTGCAATCATTAAATTAGATGACGATGAGGAGTTGTCTCCGAATTTAAATTCAAATATTTTTTTTGACGAAGATTTACATGAAGAGAAATAGAGAATGACTGTCTGCCATAACTGTTGGTTAAGTGGTACATAATTTTTGTGTGTGAAAAAAAAAGAGAGCTGAGAAAATTTTCTCAGCTCTCTTTTTATTTATGATTTCATAATAAGATCAAAAAGATTTTTCGCAGCTCTTTTTGGTCCTTCATGCTCTTGACCTTTTATTCCAAGTTGAGTTCTTATCTGCCCAACTTTTACTCCCTTCTTAAACATATCATCAAAGAAAATTTGAATAAGTTTGTCCGTCTCTTTTTGTTTCTGGAATGGACCAAAAGGATTTGCAAAATAAGATTCCACAAGTCCAACTTCACTCGTCGTACCTTTTGCGAAACGTGCCCCTGCCTTAAAAACTTTTATCGCCTTTTTTTCATCGTCAAAAAATTCCAGCGAATCTCCTTCCTCATAATTGTTCGCATACAAAAACATATCTATCGGATACCCTCGTGTAATCTCGTCGTGAGTTGCAACAGGAATTACAACACGGGAATTTATTTTGTCGGGGTTCATGAAAATACTTCTGTCGATTTGATTGTACGCATAACCAGAATCCAAATCGTCAAGTCTTATGAATGCACCAACTTCTGTACCGTAAGCTTTGGGTGCACCGTCAGATAATTTGAAAGTCCCCATGTCGTCAAAAATAATTTTCATATCTTTCACATATTCTTCGCTCAAAATTCTGAAAGCTTCCAGCGACTCAGATTTTCCTGCTCCACTATCCCCCATGATACAAACATTTGAAGTCTTCCCGTTCTTCATGGTAATATTTACCATTGCACCGTGAATTGGCAAATGACCCTGCTCAATCATTTTCAAATTATGCAAAGTCAAAATCATTTTTTTCATGTAGCCAAAATAATCTATGTCCTCATTATAATTTGCGTACCCAACCATGATTTTATTTTTCTTGTCGTTGTGAAAAACAGTTTTCATTTCTTGCTCGAAATCTTTCACGCCGTACATATAAATCATGTCGGGCTTTTTATTTGTGTACTCTTCTTTTTTCGCAAGCTCAAACAAATTACAAAGTGTAACTCCTTGTGCCATAAAATGTGTGTCAAAATATACGAAGGCTAAAAGTTCACCAACTTTTGCAGGGAAGCACATCCAGTTGCTAAGCTCAACATCAAGATTTTCTATTGGATTTTCAAGTCGCTCCTCAAAAGTTCCCTTACGAGTATTTTTTTTCGGGTAAACTATAAATGGCGGTTGTAAAATTATAGATTTGATAAACGGAATTTTTTCCAAGAAAGAATATTCCACTGGGCAATTCCATTTTTCCTCGTTCAAAACTATTCCAGCATTTGCACCAGCAATTGACTGCCGATAAACTCTGTGATTGTAACCCATGACAGTCTCTTCAGTTTTCCTGTAAGTTTTCAAAACTAAATTCGTGAAAGAATTCATTGAGTCAACAAAACTTGCGTTCTGAATTCCGTGTGCATTATTGGTTCTGTTTCGTACGACGGCGTACCGCTCAAATTTTCTCCAGAAATTATAGAGCCCTTCTATGAACTCAAACATTATTTCTTTGTGCTCAAAAAGATTGGCATATTTTTTGTCGAGTCCTTTTATTTCGTCGAGATCCAAAACAGTTATGAGCTTTAGAAGTTTTTTCAGTGGCTCAACGAGTTCATTTTTTTCCTCTTTAAAAGTTTCAGAAATAAATCGATAGACAGGAGTATCTTTTTTGCTGAGTCGCTCAATATAAAGCGTCAAAATTTTTGCAAAACCCGAACTCTCAAGAAGTTCTTCTGAGGTAGAACAATATCTCATTGTAAAATTCATAATGATACTATTTCTGCTAATAGCAATTTCATTTTTCATAAAAAAAATCCTCCTATAAATTTTAATTTAGTAGGAAGATTTTAACCTATAAATAAAAAAATGTCAATAATTTTTTCATGAAAAAATAAAATGAAAAAATATTTTGATTTCTTTGCTCTTAAATTTTTCAAAAACTTCCTCTTAGACTATTAAATATAACGCTACGAATATTTTCATTTTCAGTCGCCAAATCTTTTATAAGATTTTTTATACGAAGGCGTTTTGAATTTGTGTTTGTCTCGTATGGGCAAATTGAATGCAAAATTGGAAGGTTCATTTTTTTTACATATTTTTTTATGTCGGATTCTTCGACATAAGCCATTGGTCGAATCACCATCACGCCATATTCTTCAGAAACATAAGCTGGCTTCATCATGTGATTGTTGCCCTGATAAAAAGTGTTGAGCAAAAAAGTTTCGATGATGTCGTCCTTGTGATGTCCAAGCACGAGCTTATTTATTTTTTGTTCTTTCATTGCGGTGTATAAAATTCCTCGCCGAATTCTTCCACAAAGAAAGCAAGGATTTTTTACTTCTTTTTCTCCGAAAAGCATGTCAGCAAGTTTTGTCTCAATGATTTGAAGTTCGAGCCCAAGTTTTTTACAATATTTTTTTATGTGCTCAGTACTAGAAATATCTTCCGCAGGATGAATATGAATTGGAATTATATCAAAATTTATTTGGCTGATTTTTTTTATACGAACGAGAGCGTTCAAAACTGTCATGCTATCTTTTCCACCAGAAAGCCCAACTGCAATTCTGTCGTTATCTTCCAGCATTTTAAAATCGTGCATAGCTTTTCCAATTGGGTTCCATAAAGTTTTTCCAAAACTGTCGTCGAATTCTATGAAAGATAAAATTTCGTCTTCACGTAAATTATCTAACTCTATCTTTGTGCTCATAAATTTTTCTAGGGCACGAATTGCCTTCAATCTTTTTTTCTCAGTATAATTTATAAAAGTTGTGAGGGACTCATTTTTATTTTCCAAAATAATTTGCGTGTCAGAAACTTTTATTTTATAATTCTCAAAAATTATGCCATCTAAATCAGAAATATTTTTTATATTTTTCATGAAATTTTTCGCCTCTGTTATTTTTATATTTATATTTCTTCTGCCACATCACTTTTGTTGCCTCGAGTCGCCCCCAAAATATAATCCAAATTTATATTTTTCATGGAGTTGAAAATACTTTGTTTAATATTCGGGTTAGAAGTTTCCAAATTTTTTAAAAGATTTTTGATTTCTTTTCTTTTGGAATCAACTTTCCCAGATTCTATCGGACAACCGCAAGCCATTGGACTAAGTCCATTTTCTTTCGTAAAGTCTATGATATCTTTTTCGTAAATATTTATAAGAGGACGAATGAGCTCAAGTTTTCCGCTGGTGGATTTTACTTTTGGAATCATAGTTTTCACAGTGCCGGCATAAAACATATTTATAAGAGTCGTCTCGACCAAATCATCAAAATGATGTCCAAGTGCAAGTTTATTAAATCCAAGCTCCTCAACTTTTTTATACAAAACTCCACGCCTCATTTTTGCACAAAGAAAACACGGACTGTCAGGAGATTGCTCAAAGGCAACTTCCCAAACATTTGCGTCAAAAATTTCACAATTTATTTCGAGGTCACGAAGATTATTTTTGAATTGGTCTGAGTCCATCGCTTGAAAACCTGGGTTCATGGAAATATATGTAACTTCAAAATTTTTGCTTCGATCTTTTTTCAGCTCTTGAAAAAGTTTTGCCATGAGCAAGCTATCTTTTCCACCAGAAATTCCAACCGCAATTTTATCGCCGTCTTCAATTAGCCCAAATTCTTTTATTCCTTTTATAAATTTCGACCAGATTTTTTTTCTGTATTTTGTTCGGATACTTTGCTCAACTTGTTCAGCCTTGCTCATCTTATTTTTTCCTTCCCATATCTTGATACTCACGCATTAATTTTTCAGTTTTTTCCACATCAATAATATCTGTCTCAAAAATTTTACCGTCAAGATTCACTGTAATTTTTTCTTTGCCTTTAACTTTTGAATATCTCGAAAAAAATTCACACGCCAATTTTATTTCAGCACTAGAAAAATTCCCAACCATCAAAATAACCGGTCCAGGAATTTTATCGTTCTTTATAATATGAGTCGCACTTTTTTCGTACTCCAAAAGTTTTTTGTTCGCAGTATCATCTCGCCCAACAAAAATATAATTTTGCGGAGAAAATCTAAAGACACGTGCAACTTTTGTCATGTAAAAAAGCTCGTTAAATTTTTCGTCTAATAATCCGTCTTGCTCAAAAGAACGAATTTTTTTTGAATAATCTGGGTCTGTCAAAAGACATCCGCCACCCGGACTTGGATAATCAATAATTTCAAACTTATTCATTAGCTCCATTTGATAATTTCGACTTCGTCCACGAATATCCAAAAGCTTTTCTCTATCTATCCAGCCTTCTTTTTCAGGTTTTGTCTCAGGCAAAAGTTTTGCTGAGAGAGGACGCAAAATTAAATCCCCCATACCAGATAATTTTTGAACTTTTTCCAATGCCTGAAAATTTTGTGACATTGGACGTTGACCCAAAACTTCTCCAGAAATAATAAAGTCAGCTTCATAGTCGTGCATGAGTTCTCCAGCCACTTGAAACATTAATGAATGGCAATCAATGCACGGGTTCATATTTTTTCCACGCCCGAACACGGGATTTTTTACAATCTCAAGATGTCGCTCTTTAAATTGCACGTACTCTAATTTTACCCCAAGTTGTTTTGCCATATTTTCAGCCTTATCATTTTTGCCACCAAAAAAATGCGACACAAAATTCAAAGCTACAACTTCGACTCCTTGCTCTTTCACAATTTTTATTGCAAGGGAACTATCAAGTCCGCCAGAAAAAAGAGCCAAAGCTTTTATTTTTTTTTGCATTTTCTAGTCCTCTCCAACACCAGAGAATAGCTTTTCGTTCGCCACTTTTTTTCCTTCATAAAAAACTCTCATTGATTTTGGAACTGAAGTATAAACTTTTTTGCTAATTTCTACAAACGCAGCTTGTTTAACGAGCATAGCACCCATCAAAAAATCTAGCATTCTTTCTGCTGTTTCTGTTTCTAAATATTCTAAGTTAAGTGTAACCATTTTGTCATGTCTAATATAATCTGCAATTTTTTTGCACTCACTAAAACTTTTTGGATCAAGAAGAATCGTCTGACAGTTTTCTTCAGAAACTGGCTCGTCCTTATCTTCTTTCCCAGAAAACATTTTCATATCAAATCCTGAGTTACCACGATTTTTTTCAGATTTCTTTTTGCTAAAGAAGCCACCTTTTTTAGATTCTAATTCTTGTTCGATATCACCGCTGATAGATTTTTCAATATCTTCTTCATAACTGCTGCTATCAAGTCCCAAAAATTCTTTAACACCTTTTGCCAATTTGCTCATAATGTCACTCTCCTATTATTATTCAAAAAGTTTTGTACCTATTCGTATTATTGTAGCTCCTTCTTCAAGGGCTATCTTATAATCATTGCTCATTCCCATAGAAAGTTCTGTGAGAATTTTCCCGTCACTTTGATAACTAAAATATTTTTTGTTAAGCTCATCTTTTTTCTCACGAAGTCCAGCAAAAACTTTTCGCAAAATATTTTCATCGTCAGTAAGTGGTGCCATTGTCATGAGACCTTTTATCTCAATATTTTTTAGCTCAAAATATTCCGGCAAGTCTTCCAATAAATTTTCGTAAGAATATCCTTCTTTGCTTTCTTCACCAGAAATATTTATCTCCAAAAGTATGGAAATAATCCGCCCGCACTCCTTTGCCTTTTTATCTATCTCACGAGCAAGTGAAATTTTGTTCACCGAATGTATAAGAGAAATATATTCAGAAATATATTTTATTTTGTTTGACTGAAGCGAGCCAATAAAATGCCAGCAAATATCATCGATTTTTTTTTCAGCAAAATATTTTGCCTTGTCACGAATAACTTGCCCTTTATTTTCACCGATATTTTTTATTCCACAGTCAAAAAGTTTTTGGATAGTGTCTGTATCAACATATTTTGTCACGGCTAAAAGTTTTACCGCACTAGGATTTGGAGAATATTTTTCGATGTCCTCCAAAATTTGTTCTATATTTTTTTCGATGTTCATAAATCTCCTCTAAAGAAGTCGCTGGAAAACGTCGTTGGCAAAAAATATTCCTTTCGTTGAAAGTACGTAAGAATAATCTGAAATATTTTCACCAGAATTTTTATCTCCAATATTTTCGCTACTAATATTTTTAGTATTTTCTTTAGCGACAAATTTTTTTAAGAGATAACCTT
>JBOFDW010000096.1:0-5038 GCA_051647385.1 Fusobacteriaceae bacterium | reverse complement strand
TGAGAAAAAAAATGGGTCAATATAGCGAGTCTATAAAATCTGTGCGAGGAGTAGGATATGTTTTTTCGGAGAAGGAGAGTTAGTTTCAGAAGTAAAATTTTTCTTCTGATTATTATAATATTAATTATTCCAGCTTTTGTGGCTTATACCCTCAAATTTTTTTTCATGGACAAATTTTATTTTGATATAAAGAAAAAAGAAATCTTAAATAATATTGCACTTATAAAATCTTTTGAGGCAAACCAAGATAAATTGGATGTTGAAGCATTAAAACTTGGTGAATTACGTGGGATTGATGTTTTGATTCTCGACGAAAACTTTGAGGTTGTTTTTGGTAACGGAAGAAATTCTATGATGAATATGATGTCTGAAGACGAGATAAAAGAAATGAAAAAAAATGGGAAGCATAAACATAAAGGTCAAGGCATGGGCATGGGAATGATGTCTGGAAATGGAAATGGTCAAGGACTAGGAAGAAGAATTTTTCAGGACAAAGAAGAACGAGAAGAATTTCTTAAAAGAATTCTGGACAGATTTATTATTGGTGAGGCTCGAGGTTCAGGGGCAAAATTTATTATGTACACCACAAGGCTAGAAGACGGGAAAATTTTATCAGTGCGAAGTTCAATCTCAGTGATGAAATCCTATGAAGGCGACATAAAAATATTTTCAATTTTAATCGGATTGATTTCTGTTTTATTGGCAGGAACTATTGGATATTTTTTCTCAAAAAAAATTACGAATAATTTGGTTAAACTTACAAAAGTAGCAGAAAATATTTCTGAGATGAAATTTGAGAACAAACTTGAGATAAATTCAAATGATGAAATTGGTGACCTGAGCCAAAGTATTTCCAAGATGTCATCGAAAATTTTTACTATGATAGAACTATTAAAAAGTTTTGTGTCCAATGCTTCTCACGAGCTTAAAACTCCAGTGACAGTTTTGGCTACTCACGCAGAATCCTTGCTCAAAGAAAATGTAAAAGAAGAAGACAAGAAAAAATATTATAGCATAATTTTTAAGAAAACTTTGGAGATGAAGGAGCTTATAAATAATCTCTTAGTTTTATCAAAGCTAGAATCTTTCCAGAATGAAGTTAAGAGAGAAAAAATTAATATTAAAAATCTCATAGAAGAATCTTTTGAAAAATATGATTATATCGAGTATGAAAAAGATTTAGAAATAAATAATAATATATCAGATATATTTTTGGTTGGAGACCCAAGAATTTTGCAAGTGGTATTTAATAATATAATTCAAAATGCGTTTAAATATTCTGTGAATAACGGGAAGATAAATATTTTTGAAGAAGATAATAAACTTTTTATTCAAAATGAATTTGCTGGAAAATTAAATTTGGAGAAATCGAATATTTTTGAGCCATTTAAAAGAGGTGAAAATACTTTGGAGTATAAAACAGATGGAAGCGGTCTTGGGCTTTCCATGGTGAGAGATGCGTTTGATTTTATGGGGATAAAATATTTTGCAAAAGTTGAGGATAATAAATTTATTTTTGCTATAAATATTAGAGACACAAATATTAAAGAGCAAAAAAAATAAAAAATATTTCGAGAAATAAAAAAAAATTCGTAAAAAAAGACCCCCAAAATTTTATGGAGGTCTTTTGTATTAAAATTTTTGAAGATTAATTTCTCGGGAAAGGATTATCAAGAGACATGTAAATTTCTTTTGATATATCTTCGTTCTTTATGAACGCATTAATATTTCTAAGAAGAATTTCTTCTCCGTTAATATTTTTCCAAATTCTATGTTCAGCTTGAGGCACAGTAATAATTCTTGTATTTTTTAAGTAACCTCTATATCCAATATGCTTTTGCCACTCAACAGAACCATACTCTGGATGAAACAATAAAACTTCTGTATCCAAAGTTTTTAGCTTCTCCAAAAATGCAGTGTCACTATTTTCTAGGCTTCTATTTATGAGTAAATTTATTTCTGGATTTATTGAGAAAGGAATTTGGTTCGTATTTTTTAGCTCATCTTTTGTAATTCCAGAAACTAATGTGTAGGTTAAAAATCCAATCTCATCAGAATTTCCGAAAGGCATTCCTTTCTGATTTTTCAGATCTAAGACTGATCGTAATGTAAAAAACAAAAACCTTGTTTTCTCTCTCAGAGAAAGAGCCCTAGGGAAAAGTTTTGACGGACTTCCTTCAATAGATTTTGGAGTATCTCCAGATTCTTTCTTACCAGAATTTGATTGGAGAGAAAAAAGTGGTGACGTATCAATTCCAATAAATTTTTCTACTTTGTCAGGATATTTCGCAATGAGACGAGAGGCAACAACTCCTCCGTAAGAATGTGCAACCAAATAAATTTTGTCAGCTTTGATATAATTCATTATCTCAATTATTCTGTCAACTTCACGGTCGATAGTAGCTTCTTTTTTCACATCTTTTGGTAGCTGAGAATATCTATATCCAGGTGTATCATAAGAGTAAACATCATAATCTAATTTTGTAAATTTTTCTAGGAAATCAAAAGTTTGATCATCTGGCCCAGAACCTGGACCACCATTTACAAATAAAATTGGAACATATTTTGGTGCCACCCAAACTCTACGCCCTTTTATAATTTCAAACTGAGGCTTAGGTCTTGGTGCAACATAATATTCAGGTCTAACTGGCTTTTGAATATAAATCGCTAATTTTTCTTTTGTTGAAAGTTCAATAATAGTTGGAGCAACTTTTGTGTTCAGACTTAATGGCAAATAATTTGCTGGAATCAAAAAGATAGCAACAATAATTATACTAGAAAACATATTTATCAAGAGATATTTTCTTCTAGTATTTTTTCGATACTTGTTAAAAAATCTTTCCACATAAATTAGAGTAAAAATTCCTGTAGTTATTAAATTTACAATAATCATAGCAACAATAGTCAGATTAATTCCCAGCGGATAAACCGAGACCCAAAATATACCTAGGCATATTGCGATGGACAAAATGCCCATCAGAAGTAAAGTTAAAATTTTTGAGATAAATCGCATTGAAAACCCCCTGTAGTTTTTTTATAATTTTAATATATAAATAAATTTTCCTGATAAAATTTTTATTATAATAATTTTGCTGCAATTTCTGCTAGCGGAGAACGTTCACCCTTGGAAAGAGTTATGTGACCAGCGATCTCTTCTGACTTAAATTTTTCAGCCATATAAGTTAGACCGTTTGTATTGGCGTCAAGATATGGGCTGTCAATTTGGTACGGGTCACCAGTGAAAACTATTTTTGTATTCTCGCCAGCTCTTGTAACAATAGTTTTTATTTCTAGTGGAGTCAAGTTTTGTGCCTCGTCAATTATTACAAAACCATTTGGAATACTTCGCCCTCTGATATAAGTTAGAGCCTCAATTTTTAAAAGACCCATAGCTTCAAGTCCTTCCACAACTTTTTCACCAGCTTTTTCGTCTTTAGATTCACATAAGAAATCTATATTATCATAAATCGGCTGCATCCAAGGTCGAAGCTTTTCTTTTTCACTGCCTGGCAAATATCCCAAATCATTTCCCATAGGAATTACCGGTCGAGCAATCATTAATTTCTTATAAATTTTTCTCTCGACAACTTGCTCAAGACCAGAGGCAACTGCAAGAAGAGTTTTTCCAGTCCCAGCTTTTCCAACAAGACTCACAACTTTTATTTTCTCATCCATCAAAAGTTCCATGGCATATCTTTGCTCATCATTTCTTGCACGAATTCCCCAAGCACTAACATCACCCAGCAGAATTTTTTTAAGTTTGCCTTCAATATTTCTAGCTCCAATTTGTCTGTCGCCACATTTTAATTTGACGAAAGTATTTGGCTCAAGTTTTAAGTCAGTATTTATTTCTGACAAAGGAACTTTTCCAGTTTTTTCAAACTGCTCATAAATTGCTTTTGGAACTTCGAGATCAAAATATCCTTCGTACAAATCTGAATACTCAACTTTGTCAGTCTCATAATCTTCAACTTCTATTCCAAGTGCATCAGCTTTAATTCTCATATTTAAATCTTTTGTAATTATGATAACTTTTCTGTCTGGATTTTTTTTGATAATCCCAAGAGTGACAGAAATTATTTTATTGTCCATAATATCTCGTCTCAAAGAATCCGGCATATTTGACAAGTCATTTTCTATCTCAACTTTGAAAAAAATATCGTTGGGAAGTTCAACACCTTTTCCGAGACTACCTTTTTGTCTGATTTGATCAATTACACGTGAAGCAATTCTTGCTTGAATTCCTGTGGTCTGACCTCGTTTAAGTTTGTCGATTTCTTCAATGACATAAATCGGGAGTATAACATCGTTGCCAACAAAATTATAAATGCAATGAGGGTCGTGAATCAAAATGTTTGTGTCCAGTACGAAAATTTTTCTCATAAAAGTTTCTCCTTTTAAAAAATAAACTAGCTTAACAAAAATAATATTAAAATAAATTTATATTTATAATTTAAAATTTATAATTTTTTATTCTTATTTTTTTCTTGCTCTTATTTTTTTTTCTCTTGAATTTTTTTCAAGACAAACTTTACCGCTGACTCAATGCTCTCAAATTTTCTTATCTCATCTCGACTAACCAGCGAGTCGATTTCTTTTTTGCTGTAACCCAAACTTTCCAAAGCAAAATAAAGTTCCTCTTCTAAAATATCCGCTGGTTCAATTTTATCATGGAGATCATGAGCCACAATATTTAGAGCAGAAATTTTATTCTTCAAGTCCAAAATAACTTGCTTGGATTTTTTTTCTCCAAGTTTAGGCACACTTTTTAGAGTTAACGAATCTTCGTCTATAACAATTCTACGTATCTCACGAATTTCAAAGCTCGACAAAATAGATAAAGCTAAAGAAACTCCGACACCAGAAACGCTGAGCAACATTTCAAAAACTACTCTGTCCCGCTCCTCCAAAAATCCTACGAGCTTAAACGCGTCCTCTTTTATGTGATTGTAAATATAAAGTTTTGACGTTGACCCCACAACTATTTTATCATAAGTTTTGAGAGAAGTAAAAACTTTATATCCAATTCCGTTTACAT
>JBOFDW010000095.1:0-7019 GCA_051647385.1 Fusobacteriaceae bacterium | reverse complement strand
TCCTGAATTTAAAAATCCAACAAAACCTATTGGAAGATTTTATACAAAAGAAGAATCAGATAAGTTGGTTGCGGCTGGAGCTACTATGAAAGAAGATTCAGGAAGAGGATACAGATTTGTAATTGCTTCTCCAAAACCAGTTGACGTTGTAGAAAAAGAGACAGTAAAAACTCTTATGGACGCAAATCAACTTGTTATTACAGTTGGAGGTGGTGGAATTCCAGTTGCAGTTGACGGAAATAATCTTGTGGGAATGCCAGCTGTTATAGATAAAGATTTCGCTTCAGCTCTTCTTGCAAGTCTTATCGATGCAGATATGCTTATAATTTTGACGGCAGTTGAAAAAGTTGCAATCAATTTTGGAAAGCCAGATGTAAAATGGTTAGAGACTATGAATATAGAGGAAGCTAATCAATATATCAATGAAGGACATTTTGCACCTGGGTCGATGCTACCAAAAGTTGAAGCAGCTATAAATTTTGCCAAAACAAAAAAAGGTAGAACGGCACTTATAACTCTACTTGAAAAAGCTGACTTAGGTATACAAGGAAAAACTGGTACAAGAATTAGTTTATAACAATATTTGAATATTTAGTTTGTAGTAGATAAGTAAAGTTTACAAATAATTTATCAAAAAAATTTAAAGATTTTAAAAATTTTCAAATTATTAAATTATTAAAAATTACTAAATTATCAAGGCATCAAAAATAACATGAACAAATTTATCATCACTAAAATTAAAAAAAATAAAATTTTTGGAGGTTATAATGAAAGTACAAAGTTATATTGAGAAATTGAACAAACTTGATTTTAAAAAGATGTATAATAATGATTTTTTCTTGACATGGGATAAATCAGATGATGAAATTCACGCAGTTTTTGCAGTAGCAGAAGCTCTAAGAGATCTTAGAGAAAATAATAAATCAACTCGTATTTTTGAAAGTGGATTAGGAGTTTCAGTTTTCAGAGACAACTCAACTAGAACAAGATTTTCTTTTGCAAGTGCTTGTAATATGCTAGGATTAGAAGTTCAAGACTTAGACGAAGGAAAAAGTCAAATAGCACACGGAGAAACAGTTAGAGAAACTGCTAACATGATTTCTTTCATGGCTGACGTTATAGGAATTCGTGACGATATGTATATAGGTAAAGGACATACTTATATGAAGGAAGTGTCACAATCTGTTCAAGAAGGAAATAAAGATGGAGTTCTTGCACAAAGACCTACTCTTGTAAATCTTCAATGTGATATTGACCACCCAACTCAAAGTATGGCTGATATGTTACATATAATAAATCACTTCGGTGGTGTAGAAAATTTAAAAGGTAAAAAAATAGCTATGACTTGGGCATATTCTCCATCTTATGGAAAACCACTTTCAGTTCCACAAGGAATCATAGGACTTATGACTCGTTTTGGTATGGAAGTTCACTTGGCACATCCAGAAGGATATGATGTTATGCCAGAAGTTATAAAAGTTGCTGAGAAAAATGCAAAAGCTAACGGAGGAAAATTTGTTAAATCTAATAGTATGAAAGATGCGTTTAAAGATGCTGACATAGTTTATCCAAAAAGCTGGGCTTCATTTGCTGCAATGGAAAAAAGAACTGACCTTTATGGAAAAGGTGACTTCGATGGAATAAAAGCTCTTGAAAAAGATTTGTTAGCTCAAAATGCTAAGCATAAAGATTGGGAATGTACAGAAGAAATGATGAAGGTTACAAAAGGCGGAAAAGCGCTTTATATGCACTGCTTACCAGCTGATATAACTGATGTATCTTGTAAAGCTGGTGAAGTTTCTGCAAGTGTGTTTGACAGATACAGAGTTCCTACTTATAAAGAAGCAAGTTACAAACCATATATTATTGCTGCAATGATGTTCTTAGCAAGAGTTAAAAATCCTCAAAAGTTGCTTGCAAAACTTGCGGATAGTAAAGTACAAAGATTCACACAAGAATAAAAAAATTATAATTATGACAGGAGGATATAAATAAATGGCTTCAATTGATTTTAAAAAAATATATGAATTAGCTGAAAAATATAAACCTGATATGACAAAATTCTTACGTGATATGATAGCTATCCCCAGTGAAAGTTGTAACGAAAAATGTGTTATCATGAGAATCAAAGAAGAAATGGAAAAAGTTGGGTTTGACAGAGTAGAAATAGACAAGATGGGAAATATTCTTGGATATATTGGAAAAGGAAAACATTTAATTGCAATGGATGCTCATATTGACACAGTTGGAGTTGGAGATATTTCTCTTTGGAAGTACGATCCTTATAAAGGAGCAGAAACTGAAAATGAAATCATAGGTCGTGGAGGTTCTGACCAAGAAGGCGGAATGGCTTCTATGGTTTATGCAGGAAAAATAATCAAAGATCTTAAACTTGAAGACGACTATACTTTACTAGTAACTGGTACAGTTCAAGAAGAAGATTGTGATGGACTTTGCTGGCAATATATTATCCAAGAAGAAAAAATTAAACCAGAATTTGTTGTAATTACTGAACCTACTGACGGGAAAATTTATAGAGGTCAGAGAGGTAGAATGGAAATAAAAGTTGTTGTAAAAGGAGTTAGCTGTCATGGTTCAGCTCCAGAAAGAGGAGACAATGCTATTTTCAAAATGGCTCCAATTTTACAAGAGCTTCAAGGACTTGCAACAAAACTTGGAGACGATCCATTCTTAGGAAAAGGTACTCTTACTGTTTCTCAAGTGTATTTTACTTCACCAAGCCGATGTGCTGTTGCTGACAGCTGTACAATAAGTATAGACAGACGTCTTACTTTTGGAGAAACTTGGGAAAATGCAATAAAAGAAATTCAAGCTTTGCCAGCAGTAAAAGCAGCAAAAGCAGAAGTAAGTTGCTATGATTATGATAGTCCTTCATGGACAGGTCTTGTTTATCCAACTCAATGTTATTTCCCTACATGGTTGATACCTGAAGATCATATCGCTACAAAAACTACGATGGAAGCCTTTGAAAAAGTTTTGGGAAAAGCACCAGTTGTTGATAAGTGGACTTTTTCTACTAATGGAGTTTCAATAATGGGAAGACATGGAATTCCTTGTATCGGATTTGGACCTGGACTTGAAAAAGAGGCTCATTTCCCTAATGAAAAAACTTTCAAAGACCATTTGGTAAATTGTGCTGCTGTATATGCAGCGATACCATCAGTTTATTGCAGTAAGAAAAAATAATTAAAAATATTAAATTTTTAAAATTTATTGGAAATAAAATTTGAATTAAGCTTGTGAGCGGATTAGAATAAGTGAACTTCAGTCCGCTCTAAAGTTTAAAATAAAAAATTGAAAAAATTTATTAAAGTTAATAAAATAATAAAAATAAAAAATCAATATTAAAATAAATTTGAAAATAACAAAAAATTAAAGTTGAAAAAAATTTTACTTAAAGGTTGAGAGAAAACAGCCTTTAAAGAAATTTATAAAATAAAAGATTAAGGAGTAAAGAGAACATGAATTCAAAAACTATGTTAACACCAGAAAGAGAAGCAAAACTTATCAAACTTTTGCAAGAGATGATTCAAAATCAATCTTATTCAGGAGAAGAAGGAGGGGTTGCAAAAGCAATTGAAAAAAATCTTAAAGCTTTAGGATATGATTCAGTTACAATAGATAAGTATGGAAATGTAATTGGATGTATCAAAGGTTCAAAGCCAGGTAAAAAGATTTTATTTGATGGTCATATTGATACTGTACCTGTTTCAGAAGGGACACGAGCAAAGTGGTCACAAGACCCATTTGCTGGAAATGTTGTTAACGGAAAACTTTATGGAAGGGGAACTTCGGATATGAAAGGACCTGACGCAACTTTTATGGCAGCTTGTGCTTTTTTTGCTGAAGATTGCAAAAAAGATTTTGCCGGAGAAATTTATGTTGCTGGCGTAGTTCACGAAGAAATATTTGAAGGGATTGCTTCAAGAGAAATTTCAAAAAATGTTAAACCTGATTATGTAGTAATCGGTGAAACATCTGAACTTAATTTAAAAATAGGTCAAAGAGGAAGAGCTGAAATTGTAGTTGAAACAGTTGGAAAACCTGCTCACTCTGCAAATCCTCATGAAGGAATAAATGCCGTTTACAAAATGGCAAAAGTTATTCAAGAAATTAATAAAATAAAACCACCTGAGTCCAAACTTGGAAAAGGTATTCTTGAACTTACAGATATAAAATCATCTCCATATCCAGGAGCTTCAGTTGTTCCAGACGGATGTAGAGCAACTTATGATAGAAGACTTCTTGTTGGAGAAACAAAAGAATCTGTTCTAAAACCAATTCAAGAAGTTCTTGATAAAATGATGGCTGAAGATGCAGAATTAAAAGCAAAAGTTTCTTATGCTTACGGAAAAGAAAAATGTTATACTGGCGAATTTATTGAAGGTGAAAGATTTTTCCCAGGTTGGCATTATGATGAGTCTGATGAATTTGTTCAGATGGCAAAAAAAGGACTTGATGAAGCTGGGATAGATTATAAAGTAACACAATATTCTTTCTGTACTAATGGTTCACATTATGCTGGAGAAGCTGGAATAAGAACGATTGGTTTTGGTCCTTCAACAGAAATTTTGGCACACAAAATTGACGAACATATAGAAATTGAGCAATTAAGAAAAGGCGCTGTTGGATATTATGGAATCCTAAAAGCAGTATTTAATAAATAAGCAAAGGTGGATAAATGAAGATTTTAATTAAAAATGGATTGATTGTGGATGGAAATTTAGGCACACCGTACATAGGAGAAGTCCTTATAGAAAATGAAAAAATTTCTGAAATAGGTGTGAAATTAAACACTGGAAAAGTAGATAGAATAATTGACGCCACAGGATTAGTTGTTTCACCTGGATTTATAGATACGCATACGCATTCAGATTTGAAAATACTTGAGACTCCTTACAATGAAGTTAAGGCAAGACAAGGAATTACAACAGAAATTTTGGGTCAAGATGGAATATCAATGGCTCCACTCCCATTGGAGTATATATCTGCGTGGAGAAAAAATCTTGCTGGGCTTGATGGAGTTTCAGATAAAATAAATTGGGAATATAGAAATACAGATGGATATTTAAACCAAATGGCAAAAGGGACAGTAGGGTTAAATTATGCATATTTAGTTCCACATGGAAATGTCAGAATGGAAGCTATGGGGCTGGATGGAGTTCCAGCAAATGATGATCAAATAAGAAAAATGTGCGAGATAACTAGAAGAGAAATGGAAGCAGGGGCATTTGGACTTTCAACTGGTCTAATATATATTCCATGTGCATACGCAGAAACAAAAGAACTGATAGAAATGTGTAAAGTTGTTGCTGAATATGACGGAGCTCTTGTAATTCATCAGAGGTCAGAAGCAGATACAATTTTAGAGTCAATGAATGAAGTAATTGAGATAGGAAAAAAATCTGGAGTAAGAATTCATTTTTCACATTTTAAAGTTTGTGGAAAAAATAACTGGAAATTTTTAGATCAAGTTATGGAACTTTTGGAGCAGGCTCAGAAAGATGGAGTAAAAGTTTCTTGTGATCAATATCCATATCCTTCAGGTTCTACAATGCTCGGTGTAGTCTTACCACCATGGGCACATGCTGGTGGAACAAATAAATTAATGGAAAGACTAAAAAATACAGCAGACCGAGCAAAAATAAAAGAAGATATAAAAAATGGAATTCCTGGTTGGGATAACTTTATGGAATTTGCAGGACTTGAACACATATTTGTTACTTCCGTTAAAAATCCTAAAAATTATGATGCAGTAGGAAAAAGTTTAATAGAACTTGGAGATATGAAGCAAAAAGATCCTATTGATGCGACACTGGATTTATTATTAGAAGAAGAAAATGCTGTTGGAATGCTAAATTTTTATGGTCATGAAGACCATGTAATAAGAATATTAAAAAGGCCTGAGACAAATGTTTGTACTGATGCACTTTTAGCACCAGGAAAACCACATCCAAGAGCTTATGGGTCTTTTCCAAGAGTAATTGCACGTTATGTTAGAGAAAATCCTGTTTTGAAAATTGAAGAAGCAGTTTATAAGATGACCAAAAAAGCTGCTGAAGCGATGAGACTTAAAAATAGGGGAGAACTAAAAGTTGGAAATTATGCTGATATAACAATATTTGATTTAGAAACAATAAAAGATACAGCAAACTATCTTGATCCTATAAAATTTCCTGATGGAATTTTATATGTTATAGTAAATGGAACTCCAATAATAGATAACAAAGAATTCAAAGAAGTTGCACCAGGTCATGTAATAAGAAGAAGCCAACTTGTTTCAACTTATTTACTTGGAAACGCAATAATTATTACGCAAGATAAAAACAATCCTTATATTGAGAATGGGGCTATACTAATTCAAGATGATAAAATAGCTGACATAGGATTGACTTTAGATTTAAAAGTTAAATATCAAGGGGCGGAATTTATAGATGTTGGTAGAAAAATTCTAATGCCAGGATTTATAAATACTCATCACCATATTTATTCTAGTTTTGCTAGAGGTATGTCAAACTCAAGACCAACAAGAAACTTCGATGAGATACTTGAAAACCTTTGGTGGAAAGTTGATAAGACACTCACAAATGAAGATACAAAATACAGCGCATATGCAACTCTAATTGAATCAGTTAAAAATGGTGTCACAACTGTAATTGATCATCATGCAAGTCCTTTAGCAATAGAAGGAAGTTTAAAAACTATAGCTGATGTTGCTTCTGAAATTGGAATAAGAGCTTCTCTTTGCTACGAAGTTTCTGATAGAGATGGATTAGAAATAGCAGATAAAGGAATAAAAGAAAATATTGAATTTATAAAATGGGCTGAGAGTCAAAACTCAGATATGATAAGAGGATTGTTTGGACTTCACGCAGCTTTTACTCTTTCAAATGAAACTTTAGAAAAATGTAAAAATGCTATGAAAGATTTGAATGCAGGATATCATGTTCACGTTGCAGAAGGATACTCAGATTTGACTTTCTCTTTAAAAAATTATG
>JBOFDW010000094.1:0-3764 GCA_051647385.1 Fusobacteriaceae bacterium | reverse complement strand
TATTTAGCCATAAAAATTTTCGAGGAAGATTTTTTCTTTAACGCCGTACCGATTATCCCTTTAAGCCCTAGGGACGTTCAAGCATGCCTGAACAATTTTTGTTTCATATGTGGCGTAACTTTGTCAGCGATAAAATTTTAGGTACAACTTTGTTGTTACCTTGAGGGCTTATCGCTCGCCCTCAAACTCCTTCTCTTCACCTTCGGTGGGATAAGAGGCTGTGCCTCTTAGCTCCCCTTCCAAAACTTTGATGAAAAAATCCAATCAAGACTATCTCGTATAAAATTTTAGAGAAGGGGGTCAGGGGGGCGAGCGATAAGCCACCCAAAAGAAAACTTGTAGAGATAAATCCCATCTCATAAAAAATTTTGTGGGTAAAAATTCCATCGCAAAAATAGTATAGCACACAAATCGTGGACGGAAAGGGAACAATCGGAAAAAGTTATCAAAAAAGTTTTGTGAGTGCGGATGTTTATGGTATAATTTCAGTATAAAAATTTTGAAGAGGAAAAAAATATGCAAAAAAATAATATAAAATTTAGGAGAGCAATAATAAATATTCGCGTGGTTTTTCAATATATGATTTGTATTGTTCCAGCAATTATATTGATAGGTTACAAAGACAAAATTTTCAGAGCAGAATTTTGGCACACACCAATTAACGGAAAATTAGTTGTAATAATTTGTGGGGCTATATTAGTTCTGCTATTCACTTATTACATAAGACATGAGAATAAAATAAAGAGAGCACGAGCAATTAATGACAGCGGATTAAAATATTTTCAAGAGGGCGAATATGAACAAGCACTTGAAATTTTCAATGACGCGTTAAAAAAGTTTGAGAAAATTTTCAAAAAAAATAGTATAGACATTGCGATTATATATAATAATATTGGTGATACTTATTATGAGTTGAAAAAATATTCAGAGGCTAATAATTTTTATAAGAAGTCTATTGATGTAAAAAAAATAATTTACGGAGAGAAGCATAACGAGATATGTCTGACCTATAATAAGATTGGAAATTCTTATCACATGATGGACGAATATGATGTTGCTATAAAATTTTACAAGAAAGCTCTTGCAACTCTTGAGAAAATTAAACGCAAAAATATTAGCTTTGACAAAGATAAAGAGGTTATATATTATTCTTTGAGTAGCTCTTATGGCATGTTAGGAGATAGCAAAGTTGCAATATATTATATTGAGAAATCTTTGGAAATATTGAAAAAATTATATGGAGAAAATAGCGTTGAAGTTGCAATTGTTATGGAAGATTTGAGAGACATTTATTTTGAGCAAGGTTTGATGGAAAAATATAACGAGTGCAAGGAAATAATAAACAAAATTTTTGATGAAGTTGAAAAAAATGAAGAGATGCAATAAAATAATATCTAGTAAATATTTTTCAAGAGAAAATTTTTGAGGGCAAAAGTTTTTAACGCATAAAAATATAGTTTGAAAAAATATCGAAATTATATTAGAATGTACCGAAGTAAAAAATATCATAGGAGCTAAAAAATGTTTATAGATGAAGTTGTAGTTACTCTAAAAGCTGGAGATGGTGGCGACGGGGCGGCTACATTTAGAAGGGAAAAGTACGTCCAGTTTGGAGGTCCAGACGGTGGCGATGGTGGAAATGGTGGAAGCATAATATTTGAGGCTGACCCAAATATTAATACACTGATAGATTTTCAGTTCAAGAAAGTTTTCAAAGCAGAAAACGGCGACAAAGGACAGCATAAAGAAATGCACGGAAAAACTGGTCACGATCTTTTGATAAAAGTTCCAGTTGGAACTCAAGTTCGAGATATAGAAACTGGAAAACTTTTGCTTGATTTGGAAGAGGAAAATGTTCAGCGAATTCTTTTGAAAGGTGGAAGAGGCGGAGCAGGAAATGTTCGCTTCAAAAACTCTGTAAGAAAAGCTCCGCATTTTGCTGGTAAAGGTCGTGCTGGTGCTGAGATAAAAGTTAAGCTTGAACTAAAACTTATAGCTGATGTTGCACTTGTTGGGTATCCTTCAGTTGGAAAATCCAGTTTTATCAATAAAGTTTCAGCAGCAAAGTCAAAAGTGGCGGCGTATCACTTCACAACTTTAGAGCCTAAACTTGGTGTAGTAAGACTTGAAGAAGGAAAATCTTTTGTGATAGCTGACATACCTGGTCTGATTGAAGGAGCTCATGAAGGTGTTGGACTTGGATATAAATTCTTGCGACATATTGAACGATGCAAAATGATTTATCATATAGTTGATGTTGCTGGTATCGAGGGGCGAGACCCAATAGAAGATTATAATAAAATTAATGAAGAGCTTAGAAAGTTTAGTGAAAGGCTTGCGACTAAGCAACAAATTATTTTGGCTAACAAAATCGACTTGCTTTGGGATAATGAAAAATTTGATGAGTTCAAAAAATATATTGAGAAAGAGGGTAATTTAGTTTACCCTATTTCTGTTTTGTTGAACGACGGAATAAAAGAAGTCCTTTATAAATCTTGGGATGTTTTGCAAAAAATTAAGAAAGAACCTTTGGAGAATGAATCTGACATTGATCAAGTTCTTCGTCAGATAAAAGGGCACGACGAAAAATTTGTTGTGAAAGAAATTGAAGAAGGGCTTTTTGAAATAACTGGAGCAGCTGTTGACGGCGTGCTTGGAAAATATGTTCTCTATATGGAGGAAGAATCTATCATGGAATTTTTGCACATGATGAGGTCACTTGGTCTTGAGGAAGTTATGCGTGAAGCAAAAATCCAAGAGGGAGATACTGTTAGAATTGCTGGCATAGAATTTGACTATGTAGAATAAAATAATAAAAAAACTAAAGAGAAAATAAATAACAAAAAAAATATTAAAATAAAAAATCAATATTTTCGGTTGAGGAGAATGATGAAAAAGATTGGCTTGATTATTGCTGGACCAACAGGAGTTGGTAAAACTTCTATATCAATAAAACTAGCTAAACATCTTGGAGCTGAAATTATTTCAGCTGACTCAGCACAAGTTTTTAAAGGTTTGGATATTGGAACAGCGAAAATTTCTGAGCATGAGAAAGAAAATATTTCTCATCATTTGATAGATATCTTGGAGCCAATCAAAAAATTTAGCGTTGGAGATTTTCAAAAAACTGCTGATAAACTTTTGCTAGATTTTGAAGAGCGAAATATTTTTCCCATAATAGTTGGAGGAACAGGTTTATATTTGGACTCAATAACTGAAGGTCTTTCAAAACTTCCACCAGCAGATGAAATTTTGCGGGGAACTTTTGCCTCTCTTTCAACGCAAGAATTATATCGAAAAGTTTTTGCTCTTGATGAAGTTGCAGCAAAAAATATTCATGAAAATAATCGAGTAAAGATAGAGCGAGCACTTGAGGTTTGTATTTTATCTGGAGATAAATTTTCCACTCTATCCACAAAAAATATTAAGAACAATAATTTTTCATATATAAAAATAGCACTGGAACGTGACAGGGCAAATCTTTACGCCAGAATAAATTCTCGAGTAGACATCATGATGAAAGATGGATTACTTGAAGAAGTGAAAAATCTTTATGCAAAATATGGCGAAAAATTAAAGAGCTTAAATATTATAGGATACTCAGAAATTATAAATTATATAGAGAATAAAATTTCTTTGGGCGAAGCTGTTGAGCAAATAAAATTGAACTCAAGACATTATGCTAAAAGACAATTTACGTGGTTCAAAAATAATTCTTCATACAAATGGTACAATTTGGACGAAGTTGGAGAGGATAAAATTAT
>JBOFDW010000093.1:0-8835 GCA_051647385.1 Fusobacteriaceae bacterium | reverse complement strand
CATTTATTTCCTCCTAATTTTTTTTTTATTTATAATCATGATTTTTTTATTCATGTTTCATTTATGTATTATAATATATTTTATGTTTTTTTTCAAGACTTTTTATTTTTTTCTGAACACTTTAATTAATTTTTATCTTGTCCCTTGATTTGTTTTAATAAATAAAGTAAAATATTATAAAAATATTCTGGAGGTCAATATGCCAAAATTTGACGATATATACAAAAAAATAGTTGAGACAATTAATGAACACGGAGTTTGGAGTGAAGGAAATGTAAGGACAAAATATGCTGACGGATCTCCGGCTCATTATAAAAGTTTTATTGGATATCAATTTCGGCTTGATAATTCAAAAGATGAAGCACATTTATTAACAACAAGATTTTGCCCAACCAAAGATCCCATAAGAGAACTTTATTGGATTTGGATTCTACAATCAAATAATGTTGATGAGCTAAATAAATTGGGCTGTAAATTTTGGGACGAATGGAAAAAAGATGATGGAACAATTGGGTCTGCTTATGGATATCAAATTGCAAAAAAAACTTTTGGAGAGAAAAGTCAGTTACATTATATTATTAATGAACTTAAAAAAAATAAAAATTCTCGTAGAATAATGACAGAAATTTGGATTCCAGAAGAACTTGACAAAATGGCTCTGACTCCTTGCGTTCATCTTACACAGTGGAGCGTAATAAATAATAAACTTTATTTGGAAGTCCGTCAAAGAAGTTGTGACGTAGCTCTTGGTCTTGTTGCAAATGTTTATCAATATTCTGTTTTACATAAACTTGTTGCAAAAGAATGTGGACTTGAAACGGCATATATAATTTGGAATATTCACAACATGCACATCTATGACAGGCACATGGAAAAATTATTGGAACAAATTTCTGACGAAACTTTTCCAGCTGCGACTTTACAAATTAATAATTTTAAATCTATTTTTGAATTTAAGCCTGAAGATATAAATATTGAGAATTACAAATACGGAAAAAAAATCAGCTATGAAATAGCTATTTAAAAATTAAGGAGGGATTTCCTATGGACAATAAAAAAAGAAGACCCAAACTAAAAATTATAGTTTGCGTTGCCGAAGATAATCTTATAGGAGATAAAACTCCAACTGGAAATGGACTTTTGTGGCATTCAAAAGAAGAGTCTCATTTCTACCGTGATACAACTATTGGGCATGTAAGTCTTTTTGGAAAATCTACGGCAAACTGTGCACCAATTGAACTTATGAAAAAAAATCGTGATGTAATTATTTTGACTCGTGATACTGATGTACAAGAAATTATTGAAGATTATATTGGAACAGATAAAGATATTTTTATTTGCGGTGGTGCTGTTATTTATGAATATTTTTTACAAAACTTTTTTATTGATGAAATTTTGGTTTCAAAATTAAAAAATCATGTGGAAGTTCAGACTCCTCATGAGCCAGTTTATTTTCCCAATATAGAAGAGCACGGATATTTTGTTTCTGAGACAAAAGAATTTGATGATTTCACTTTATATAAATATATAAAAAATTAATTTTTATTTTTTTATTTTAATATTTTTTATAAATATGTATTTTCACTTTGTAAAAGAAGTGAAATTTTTATTCTTGACTAAATTAAAAAACAATTATATAATTTCTCTATTATAAAAAAAATTATTTATAAAAAACTTTTTAGGAGGAAAATTTATATATGGATATTTTTAAATTATTCGCTGATTTAATTGCGTTAAAACTTTTCGGACTTTCTTTGGGAACTCCTGTTGGTGACGCCGTACATTTTTTTATAGAAGACGTCACAAAAATACTTTTCTTAACTTACGCCGTAAGTTTTATAATTTCTTTTTTTAGAAGTTATTTAAGTCCAAAAAAAATCCGAGCTTATCTTGAAGGAAAACCAAAATTTGTAGCATATTTTTTGGCAAGTGCACTTGGGGCTATAACTCCATTTTGTTCTTGTTCTTCAATTCCACTTTTCATAGGATTTGTTGAAGCTGGAATTCCATTTGGAATAACAATGTCTTTTCTTATAACTTCTCCACTTGTGAATGAAATTGCAATAGTTATTTTGGGGGCAAGTGTCGGTTGGAAAATCACTTGGATTTATGTTGCGACAGGAATGAGTCTTGGAATAATTGGCGGATTTATAATGGATAAATTAAAATTTGAAAGATATATAGAAAAATCTGTTTATGAAATGCAAATCAAAGATGTAAAAGAAAGAAAATTAACTTTCAAACAAAATTTTGATTATGCAAGATATTATGCCGGAGATTTAGTTTCAAAACTTTGGGTTTACATGATAGTCGGTATTGCAGTTGGAGCTTTTTTACACGGATTTGTTCCACAAAGTTTTTTCGTAAATTATTTAGGAAAAGATAATTTATTTGCAGTGCCAATTGCAACAATTTTAGGATTGCCACTTTATGCTGGAGCTACAACTGTGATTCCAATTGCACAAGCTCTAATCGGAAAAGGCGTTCCTCTTGGAACAGTTTTTGCTCTCATGATGAGTGTGGTTGGTCTTTCACTTCCAGAATTTATAATTTTACGAAAAGTTATGACAAAAAAACTTCTTGGTCTTTTTGCTGGACTTATGTTTATTATGATTGTTTTCGTTGGATATTTTTATAATTTTATTTTCTAAATATTTTTTAATATTTTTATCATAAATTTAAAATTTTATTTTCTAAATATTTTTATTTTTTAATTTAATTATTTTATTTAAAAATTCAAAATATATTTTATATTAAGGAGGAAATTTTAATGGGATTCTTTGAAAAAAATTTAACGCTTTGGGTTTTACTTTGCATGATAATTGGTGTAATAGTTGGTGTAAATATTCCAATATTTCCAGAAACTTTAGCCAAGTATGAATATTATAATGTTTCTATTCCTGTTGCCATACTTATTTGGCTCATGATTTATCCCATGATGCTAAAAATTGATTTTCATTCCATCGTTCAAGCGACAAAAAATTTAAAAGGTCTCTCAGTTACTTGTGGGACAAATTGGCTTATAAAACCTTTTACTATGTATTTTATTTCAGTTTTATTTTTCAAATATATTTTCAAAACTTTTATTCCGCTGGATTTGGCAAACGAATATATTGCTGGAGCTGTTCTTCTTGGTGCAGCGCCATGTACGGCGATGGTTTTTGTTTGGAGTCAACTTACAAAAGGTGAGCCCGCTTATACTTTGGTTCAAGTTGCAGTAAACGATTTGATTTTGCTAGTAGCTTTTGTTCCAATCGTTGCATTTCTTTTGGGAATAGGAAATATTATTGTGCCATACGGAACTTTAATTTTGTCTGTTGTACTTTTTGTTGTAGTTCCACTTTTTTTCGGAGTTATTTCCCGTCATTATATTATAAAAAATAAAAGCAAAGAATATTTTGAAAATGTTTTCTTAAAAAAATTTAATACTATAACTATAACTGGGCTTTTACTTACACTTATAATTATTTTTTCTTTTCAAGGTCAGAAAATTATTGATTATCCATTTAATATTCTTCTTATTGCTGTGCCACTTATAATTCAAACTTTTTTAATTTTTTTCATAGCTTATTATTGGGCAAAAATTTGGAAACTTCCGCATAATATTGCATCGCCTGCTGGAATGATTGGAGCTAGTAATTTTTTTGAACTTGCGGTTGCCGTATCTATTTCTATTTTCGGATTAAATTCTGGTGCAACTCTTGCAACTGTTGTTGGAGTTTTGGTAGAAGTTCCAGTTATGTTAATTCTTGTAAAAATTTCTAATAATACAAAAAAATATTTTCATGTTAAAGATTTATAATTAAAATTTTTTAGAGAAGGAGTTTGAGGACGAGCGATAAGCACTCATAAAATTTTCAAAAGAAAATTTTTCTCTATTAATTTTTATTATATTTATTTTTTTTAATTTTATATTTGAAATTTTCTTTTTAGGAGAAAAATAATGTACACGGAAATTTATAAATCTTTTGACGAAACTCAACTTCCAAAACTTTCTGAAAAAGATTTGAAAGAATTAAAAAAATTAAAAAACCTTAATGTAGAGAATATTTATTCTCTACTTTATTATTTTCCGCGAAGTTATGACGAACGAACAAATATAAAAACTATAAAAGATGTATCTGAAAATGAGTATGTAGTTTTGAAAGCAACTATAATGAATGTTACGATTGGCGGTGGATACGGATCAAAAAAATTTGTAAAAGCAAGAGTTATGGATTCAACTTCTGCAATGGAAATGACTTGGTTTGGAATGCCATATATTGCAAAAACTTTAAAAGCTGGCAAAGAATATTTTTTTATTGGCACAGTAAAATATGGAAGAGCAAAATTGGAAATGATAAATCCAGAATATAAGTTGGTTGAAAATGCAAAAAAATTTCAAGACGGTGGAGAAATTTTGCCAATATATAGTCTTACTCGAGCTGTGAACCAAAATATTCTCAGAAAATTTTTAAAAATATTTCTGCAATATTTCAAATCTTATTTTCAAGAAAATATTCCTGATGAGATTATAAAAAAATATAGAATTATGAGCCGTGAAGAAGCTCTTACAAATATTCATTTCCCAAAAAACAATCAAGAACTTGAACAAGCAAAAAGACGTTTTGCAATTGAAGAACTTTTAATTTTGGAAATGGGAATTTTAAGTTCAAGATATATTAGTGACTCAAAAAATAATCAGATTTATAAGTTGGAAGATAAAAAAGAACTTGTCCGAAAGTTTTTGGCAAATATGAAATTTGATTTAACAAATTCACAAAAAAAAGTTATAACAGAAATTTACAAAGAACTTTCCAACGGAAAAATAGTTAACAGACTTTTGCAGGGGGATGTTGGAAGCGGAAAAACTGTTGTCTCAATGATTTTACTTTTGTATATGGTCGAAAATGGATATCAAGGAGTTATCATGGCTCCCACAGAAATTTTGGCTACTCAACATTTTCTTGGACATAAAGATGAGTTTGAAAAACTTAGTGTAAAAGCAGAACTTTTGACTGGAAGTATAACGGCAAAAAATAAAAAAAATATTCTTGAACAAATTAAAAATGGAAATATAAATATAGTTATCGGGACGCACGCATTAATTCAAGATAATGTTGAATTTGAAAAACTTGGGCTAATAGTTATTGATGAGCAACATAAATTTGGAGTTGAGCAACGAAAATCTATTCGTGATAAAGGCGTACTGGCAAATTTAATTGTTATGAGTGCAACTCCAATTCCCCGTTCCCTTGCTCTTAGTATTTATGGCGACTTGGACGTTTCAATTATAGATGAACTTCCACCTGGCAGAAAAGTTATTAAAACAAAATATATTTTAGAACGTGACGAAAATAAAATGTATAAATTTATTGAAACAAAACTTGAAGAAGGACGTCAAGCATATTTTGTTGCTCCGTTAATTGAAGAAAGTGATAAATTTGCTGTGAAATCTGTTACAGAACTTGAGCAAGATGTTAGAAAAAATTTACCAAAATATAAAACTGGAATTTTACATGGAAAAATGTCTGCAAAAGATAAAGATGAGATAATGCATAAATTTAAAGAGAACGAAATTCAAATTTTAGTTTCAACAACAGTTGTTGAAGTTGGCGTGAATGTTCCCAACGCAACAATTATGGTTGTAAATAATTCTGAAAGATTTGGACTTTCATCGCTTCATCAGCTTAGAGGTCGTGTTGGAAGATGTGAACATCAATCATATTGCTTTTTAATTTCAAAAAGTACAAACGATATTTCTGTTACACGTTTGGAAATTATGGAGAAAACAAATGATGGTTTTAAAATTGCTGAAGAAGATTTGAAACTTCGCAAACCTGGGGAAATTTTTGGTACGAGACAAAGTGGACTCACAGATTTAAAATTTGTTGATATCGTCCACGATGTTAAAACTATAAAACTTGTGCGTGATGAGTGTCTTGAATATTTAAAAATTTCTAACGGAGAAATTAAAAATAAATATTTAAAAATAGATATAGAAAAAAAATTTGATTCAAAAATTTAATAAAAGTAATAGGATGCGGGCGATCTATAAAAATTTTAGAGAAGAATTTTGAAGGCGAACGCTCTATGAAAATTTCAGAGAAGTTGGAGCATGGTGGCGACCGATAAGCCACCCATGATAAAACTTTCTAAGAATATTTTCGTTCTTTCAAAAAATCTTGCACCTAAATAAACGTGACATCTTTTAATTATAATAGTATATTATTTTTAGAGAATTAATTATTATTATTTAGGAGGAATATTTCCAAGACAAAGTTACGCCAAATATGTAGTAAAAATTGTTCAGGCATGCTTGAACGTTCCTAGGGCTTAAAGGAATAGTCGGTGCGGCGTGAGAAAAAATAAGTTTGAAATTGTTTTTTCTCCCAGAGTATGGATTCGAATCTAGCCGTTTTGGGTGCTTTAATAAAAGCATTGGTGGTCTCTGATTTTGGAGAGGTCTAAAAACTCGTCGTAAAACTTCCTGCGTAAGAAGTGCGAGTTTCACTTGGGTTAGGGAAAGTGGGTTCATTTTTTTGGAAAATGAATTTTAGATTTCTTCTTTGCTGTTAAAAATAATTTTTTTGTTTTTAACAGCCTAGGAGAGAAAACCTTTTTTCAAACATTAAACATCAAACATTTGAACAGATCTATCAATCTTTCACTCTTTAAAAGTTTATACATAAAGAAGAGGAGGACTGATACGAGGTGCAGGGGACGAGTTCCCTTCTGGGGGAAGTTTGAAGGGGGCAAAGCCCACTTCAATAGAATTTAAAAAAATTTTTTAAAGCTGACCAATAAAATTTGGTTGTCTTTTTTTGTTTTAATATATTATAATATAAAGCACTCCTATAAAAACTTTATAAGTAGATATTAATTATGAAAAACTTTTGATAGCAATTATATTATCTAGCTGGACTCAGTCTTAACATAACTATACTTGGTGGGAAATAATGAAAAAAATTATATTACTCGCAATATTTATTTTATCTGCAAATATTTTTGCTACTGAAAAAAACGATTATACAAATAATAAAGGCAACAAAAATATTTATTTAAAGTTTGGAGTTGGGACTCATAACATTCTTTCAGGTTCATATGACTCTTTTGGTTTTGTGGAATACGCTAAATATTTTTCAGAAAAAACAGAACTTGGAATAGGAATTGGCTATCAATACCGCCATGAAAATGATTTATATTTTTGGAGCCAAAAATCTTCCAGTGGAATTAACGAATCTGTTTCTGCAAGTTTTTCTTTTGATTCAATCCCAATATATTTAAGCTACAAGTATTCTATAATAAATAATAAGAATTCTTCTTTTAGATTTTTATTTGATTTAGGTTATTCCTTCAATACAAATTTATCAGCTAGCGGTCATTATGGATCTTATAACTCAGGTTATGACTATGGAAACTTTAACGAGAATTCTTTTAAAACATCTGGCGGAATTTATATTGGAACAGGATTTGAATCGCAATTTAAAAATTTTAATTTTAGTTTTACGTATGCATTTAATCGTGGCGAAATAAATTATAAGCCTCTGAATATTGTTGTTATAGCGGACTATTTAAGTTTAAATTTTTTTTTAGGGTATAGATTTAATTTATAATTATAAAATTAAAAGTATAAAAAATAAATATTTAAGAAAAATAAAAAATACTACTTTAATTTAGCAGTATTTAAATTTTTAATTATAATTATACTATTCTATTCTATTCTATTCTATTAATAATTTACTTTTTAATTCATATAAATAATCATTGCCATAAACATAAAGAACGGCTCCACCTTTTATCTGATCAATATTTTTATCACTTATATTAGTTGGTAATGCTAAACACCCAAAACTTCTTCCAAGCCTTCCAGCGTTTTTAACAAATTTTTCAGATACATATTCTGCTCGATGGAGAACTATTGCCCTATTTTCTGCCTGATCATTTATTCCTTTTTCTAGACCAACAAGTCTCAGAGAATAACCATTTTTGCCATAATAAGTATTACCAGTCAAAAAAAATCCAATTGAACTCTTTAAGGATTCTGGTTCATTTGAAAAAGAAGTAGCCATATTATTTCCACTATTTTTTGCGTGTGCAACATAAGTTTTCAATAAAACTTTTTCTTTTTCAAAATCAATGACATAAAATCTTTCTTTTGTTGAAGGTTTCGAATAATCTACTATTACTAGTTTGCTATTTTTTTTATTTACTTTTTTATATCCTTTTATTGCTGTTTCAAAAACCTTATAATTAATTTCTTTGTCTAGCTTTAGTCTTGTATAAAGTTGCTTGTCACCACTAGAATCATTATAGATGGAAAAAGAACAAATATAAAAATATAAAAAACAAAAGAATATTATTAACTTTTTCAATTTCCCGTCACCTCAATCACAAAAATTTTAAAATTTATCTTATAACAAAAACTATACTTTGAAAAGGTTCAGCCCAATTAAACATAAATTTGGCATGAGACGTTGCATTTCTCACACACATATGAGATTCAGGGACTGTCCCTAAACTTTTTGAATATTCCTTTAATTTTGTTTCTGGCAAATCTATTGGAACACCGTGTAAGTAAACTCCACCATTAAATCTTAAAGCAAAATGAAAATATCCTCCAATATCCGTTGTGCCATCAACAAGATAAGGAACTTCTTCTTCTTTAGCTAAAACTAAAAATGCTCCAAGAGATGTCATGAATTTATGTGGTGGTGCATCTACTCCAGTAGTTACTGGATTCATACTTCTAATTTTCCAAATATTTTTATCTTGCTCCAAAGTAGAAATATTTTGATTTTTTCTATCAACAAAAATTACTTTTTCAAGTTTTCCAGTTTTTGTCTCTTTTACATA
>JBOFDW010000092.1:0-4620 GCA_051647385.1 Fusobacteriaceae bacterium | reverse complement strand
TTGGCAAAAAATATTCCTTTCGTTGAAAGTACGTAAGAATAATCTGAAATATTTTCACCAGAATTTTTATCTCCAATATTTTCGCTACTAATATTTTTAGTATTTTCTTTAGCGACAAATTTTTTTAAGAGATAACCTTCTTTCTCAAGCTCTAAAAATTTTTCACGAAACTTTTCATGTGGAATAACTCCACGGTTCAAAAGTCTGAGCCCCAAAATATTCTTATAAGATTCTTTTTCGTCGTCGTTTACAACTTCAATTTCCGAAATTGGTTTTTCGTTAATGTCTATTTTACCATAAAATTCAAAAAATTGCTCGAAATTTTTGTAACGCTCATTCAAAAAATATCCTGAAGCACCAAGACCGACTCCGATGTATTCCATATTTTTCCAGTACTTGCTGTTATGTCTCGCCTCAAAATTTTTTTTGCAAAAATTTGAAATTTCATAATGAGAATAATTTTTTTTAGTAGCCGACTGGATTATAAAAGAATACATGTCAGCTTCAATATCATTTTCAGTTTCGAAAAATTCCCCAGCCAAAAGTTTCTCCTGAAATTTTGTCCCTTCCTCCCAAGTCAAAGAATAAATTGAAAAATGTTCTGGCTCAAGTTCGAAAAGTTTTTCGAGGTCGGATTTCAAATCAGAAATATTTTGTGTGGGCAATGAGAACATCAAATCCAAGCTAATATTTTTGAAGCCAACTTCTCGAGCTGTCCGATAAATTTTCACGGCTTCTTGAGAGTCATGTTCACGTCCCAATATTTTCAAAAATTTATTATCAAAACTTTGCACTCCGATGCTGAGACGATTTATTCCAATTTTTTTTAGCTCGGATAATTTTTTTCTATCGGCAGTTTTTGGGTTGACCTCCAAAGTTATTTCTGCGGTCTCGTCAAAATCCAAAACTTCTAAAATTTTTTCGATGTCGCTTGGCTCGAGAATGGAAGGTGTGCCTCCACCAAAATAAATTGTGTCATATTTATTTTTCGGATACAATAAAATTTCACGCACAAGATAGTCCACATATTTTTTGCGTTCAACTTCGCCGTGATTTGCAAAGGATAAAAAATCGCAGTAGTAACATTTTTTTATGCAAAAAGGGATGTGAATATAAATTGCATCAACCATTTATTCTCCTAATTTTTATAGCTAGATATTTTTTTTGTCTCTTTCAACTTTTATTAAAAGCACTTGAAAAAGTAACAACTGCAAATATAAAAAAATAATAAAAAAAGTGATGTAAATAACAAAAGATTTAAAATACATTTTAGAATAATAATTAACTGAAAAATAAATTATCCAAATTGTTGCCATATTCCCAAATAATAATTTAGCTTTAAAAAAAACATTTCTTATAGGAATCTTACGAAGGTAATTTAATACAACCAAGCAAGTAAAAATTGAAAATATCGACGGAAGTATAAAAATATTTAAATCAAAAATTTTAGTAAAAATCTTTGTAGCAAAAATCAAAATAATTACCAAAGCCAAAGTCAGATAAATTTCTTTCATTTTATAATTTACTACAAATAATTTGTCTGTATTCGAATCAATAGTAGTGTTATGATTTTTATTTCTTATCTGCTGAACAATTATATTTGCTTCTAAATTATTTAGTCCAAATCCAAATTCTATTACTTCATTATTTTCACCATATTCTATTTTTATTTTTTTTGATTTTTCTAATGACATAAATAGACTCTCAAAAATAAATGGTAATATTTTTATTGTATTAATGTTACAAAGAAATAGGTCTCTATTTCTTTGAATTCCTTTAAATATTTCAGACAACAATAATTTTTCATCATCAATTTGTATTAATTCTTTTATATTTAATTTTTGATATCTCATAATTTTTATAACTATCGGCAAACATGCCAAAAGAAAAAATACTATTGAGAGAAAAAATATTTGTCCAATATAAAAATTGACGCACAAAGTCATGAGTATAGCAGTAATAGGAATAATTGGAACAAAAAATAATAATGGGATACTATTATTTTTAAAAGTTATCATGATACCACCTCAAAAAGTTTTTAAAATTTTTATTCAAATATTGTTCTCCTATTTTTTATTAAATCTAAATTTTCAGAGAAGGGGGAGCAGGGGGGCGAACGATAAGACACCCATTAAAAACCTTTCAAAAGAATTTATAACAAAAATATTTCAAAACAAAAATTTTTCTACGAAAACTTTCTTGAAGGCTTAACGCTCGCCTTCAAACTTCTTCTCTCAAATTTTCACAACCCCATTGTCAAACTTATTTTCTTAGTAGTAACTTTACCTTTCTCTGAATATTCTTCCATAATTTTATCTTCAGTTGTATTTTTACGAGAAATTTTTATAATCTCTTTAACTTTTCCGTTCTCATAATATTTTTTGCTCAACACAAAATTTTCTTTGTCCTTACCATCGTCAAAAAAAGTTTCCGACAAAAGTTCCCCAGTTTTATAAAACTCGAGCTTGATTCTGTTTTGAGAATCTGGCTTATTATACTCAACCATTTTTGGTTCGCCAGTTTCATAAATTTCCCTGTTGATAATATTTTGGTCGTCGGGGTCAACATTATTTTCCATCCCAACAGATTCTCCATGCGAATTTTTGTCATTAGTCCTAGCCTCCGCCGACTCATCTATTTTTTGTCCGCACGAAATAAAAATCATCGTAAGAGCAAATATAAAAAAACTTTTTTTCATAATTTAATCCTTTCAAAAATTTTTGAATTAATAAAAACTTTGTACAAATTTATTATACTATAAAAATTTCTTTATCCAAAACTTTTTATGAAAAATATTATTTTAAAATTTTTTTCGCCTAAATATTTTTTGTGATTTTTGTCAAAAACTATAAAATTCATGAAAAAACTTGTTTTCAAGTGAAAATCACCTCGAAATTTCTTGTGAAAAAAATCAGAATTAAAAATATGACGTCATACGAGCTCATAAACGCGTTTTAATATTTTATACCAATGTAAGTTGGTCGGAAGCTTCAAACACCGCGAAAATGTGCTAGTTTTTTTCGAGCAATTGTAACGGTTTTTTCAAAGCGCGAAATTTACGGAAGAATTCGCAGGGGATAGAGTTTTTGATAGCCCATAAAATAAGGATTAGTTTCTGTGTTTTTTATTTTAAAAGTCGACTTGGTGTTTTTCTGTGCACAGTATAAAAATTGGATTTGGAGTTTTTGAGGTTGCGTAGATAAGCAAGAGAAAAAAATCTAGGGGGCAGCAAAGATTATTTTGCTTTTTCGTAGGCAATGTAGTATAATATGTGAAGTAAAATACGAAATCTAAAATTTTTTGTTTTGCAGGAGAGTGTGGAACGGTTGAAATATTGACCTGAAAAAAATTGAGGGGGTGTTTCTTATGTGGAGTGGTGAAATTATGGAGATGATAATTTTTTTAGGGGCGTGCTTAGTAGGAATTGTGATCGTGTTTAGTCTGACGATTGGAAGACCGAGACTAAATTTAACAAGATGTTCGAGCAAGATAAAGTAAAAAGTGTGGATTGAATCGGAGGCTGACGCTTCCGATTTTTTTTTTTGAGTTTTAATTTTGAGATTTTTTTAGGAGCCTTTCCCTCACAGGCTTTGTCCTTCGGACGAATCTGTTTCAATCTTTGGATGGCAAATTTTTTTGGTCTGACTTTGTTTGGATTTTATTATTTTGTTGTCCTACTTAAACACTCTTTAAATAATATTTGGGCCCTTCTTAAAAATTCACAACTGCGATATACACTATAATTTATTTCTTGTTTTATTTCAAGTCAAATTATGATTAATTTTTCATTTCTTGTAGCACATTAAACTTAAAATTCATATCATAATTTATTATTTTATTAATTTTTATTTTGTTCCAAAAATTCTGTCGCCACAATCTCCAAGTCCAGGATAAATATATCCGTTCTCATTTAGACCTTGATCTATTTTTGCAACATAAATATCTACGTTGGGATGCTTCTTCAACATTTTAGAAATTCCCTCAGGAGCTGCAACAAGGCACATGAAAATTATATCTTTCACTCCTCGCTCTTTCAAATAATCCACAGCATAAATAGCAGAGCCTCCAGTGGCAAGCATCGGATCAAGCAATATAACTTTTCTCTCTATTATATCATCAGGCAATTTGCAATAATAATATACTGGCTCAAGAGTTTCCTCATTTCTATAAACACCTATGTGCCCAACTTTTGCAGTTGGTATTAAAGATAAAACTCCATCAACCATTCCAAGACCAGCCCGAAGAATAGGAACAATTCCAACAGCTTTATCTTGCAACGAAAATCCTCTTGTCATTTGAAGAGGTGTCTCCACTTCAACTTCCACAAGCTTCAAATTTTTTGTAGCCTCATAAGTCATAAGTTTTGCAATCTCATTGAGAGTTTCCCTGAAAGCTTTTGTGTCGGTTGACTTATCTCTCAAAATTGTGAGTTTGTGCTGAATTAACGGATGATTTACTTCTACTACTGCCATTGATTCCCTCCATAATTATTTGATTTTAAAATTCAGAGATGCAAAATCTGTCAGAATTTTTGCTATAAAAAAAGAGGCAAAGCCTCCTGTTCTTATTTTGAAACTTTTTGATATCTCTTGTTAAATTTATCAACTCTTCCATCGGCAG
>JBOFDW010000091.1:0-5737 GCA_051647385.1 Fusobacteriaceae bacterium | reverse complement strand
TTAGAAAAAATAAAATAATATAAAAAATTTAAATTTAAGAAAAAATAAAAATTCAAAATAATTTCAAGGAGAAATTCCATGCTTTATGCAGTATTAATTTTTGGGCTTATAGCTCTTGACCAAATTACAAAATATGTTGTTGATCAAAAATTTTATTTGGGCGAAACAATTCCGGTTATAAATAATTTTTTCCATATAACGTACGTTCAAAATCAAGGGATAGCTTTTGGATTATTCCAAAGTAAATCTCGTTTGCTAGCTATCTTAACTATTGTTGCGGTAATTTTAATTGTAGTTTTTATGTACAAAGAAATTAAGAAAGCAAGAGTTTTGGAAAAAATTGCATATAGTTTTATTTTTGCTGGAGCAGTTGGCAATATGATTGACAGAGTTTTCAGAGCTTATGTTGTTGATATGTTTGACTTCAGAGGAGTTTGGCAATATGTTTTTAATTTGGCGGATGCATGGATAAATATTGGGGTTGGATTAATTGTGATAGGTTTTTTAATATCTAGGAGGAAAAATAAATGACATTTCAAGAAATGATATTTGCATTACAAAAGTTTTGGGGTGATAAGGGTTGCATAATTGGAAATCCTTATGACGTAGAAACTGGTGCTGGGACTTTTAACCCAAATACATTCTTGATGTCTCTTGGACCTGAACCATGGAATATTGCTTACGTAGAACCTTCACGGCGACCAAAAGATGGACGATATGGTGAAAATCCAAATCGTGTTTATCAGCACCATCAGTTTCAAGTTATAATGAAACCGTCTCCGCTAAATATTCAAGAATTATATTTGGATAGTTTAAAAGTTTTGGGAATAGATCCGCTCAAGCATGACATAAGATTTGTTGAAGACGATTGGGAATCACCGACACTTGGAGCATGGGGACTTGGTTGGGAAGTTTGGCTTGACGGAATGGAGATAACTCAGTTCACATATTTTCAACAAGTTGGAGGATTGGATTTAGAAATAGTTCCAGCTGAAATAACTTACGGTCTTGAAAGGCTGGCACTTTATATTCAGAATAAAGAAAGCGTTTATGATTTGGAATGGGCACCAAATATAAAATATGGTGATATAAGATTTCAGTATGAATATGAAAATTCAAAATATTCTTTTGAGGTTGCAGACTTGAAAAGACATTTTTCTTGGTTCGATGATTTTGAAAAAGAAGCGACACTTGCTCTCGACGCTGAACTTGTCCTTCCTGGTTATGATTACGTTTTAAAATGTTCTCATATTTTTAATGTGCTTGATGCACGAGGAGCAATTTCCACAACAGAAAGAATGTCATATATTCTTCGAGTGAGAAATCTTGCGAAAAGATGTGCGGAAATATTTGTAAAAAATAGAAAAGAATTAGGCTATCCTCTTCTAAAAAATTCTGCAAAGGGGGCTAAATAATGAAATTACTTTTTGAAATTGGGATGGAAGAAATTCCAGCTAGATTTTTGGAGCCTGCCCTTTCAGATTTACAAAAAAATATTGAGAAAAAGCTTCAAGAAAATAGAATAAAATTTGATACGATAAAAACTTTTGGGACACCGAGACGGCTCATAATTTTTGCAGAAGGACTGGAAGAAAAGCAAAAAGATTTGGACGTTGTAAATATGGGGCCGATAAAATCTGTGGCTTTTGGTGGCAACGGAGAAATTACAAATGCAGGAATTGGATTTGCAAAATCTCAGGGAGTAAATCAAAATGACCTAGAAATTATTTCGACACCTAAAGGCGAATATGTTGCTGTAAAAAAATTCATGAAGGGTGAAGAGACTGCGAAAATAATTCCAGAGATTTTAAAAAGTTCTGTGCTTGAGCTTACATTTCCAAAGTCAATGAAATGGTCTGACAAAAAAATTAAATTTGCTCGACCAATAAAATGGTACTTGGCTTTGCTCGACTCAAAAATTATAAATTTTGAAATAGAAGGAATAACTTCTGGAAATAAATCTCGGGGTCATAGATTTTTTGGAAAAGAATTTGAGGCAGAAAATCCTGATGACTATTTAAAAAAAATTCGTGAGAACAATGTCATAATAGATATCGAAGAAAGAAAAGATCTTATAAGAAAACTTATCGATAAAAATTGCGTGGGTGAAAATGAGAAAGTTTTGATTGGGGAAGAACTTTTGTCAGAGGTAACAAATCTTGTGGAATATCCGTATCCAATCGTTGGAAGTTTTAATGCAGAATTTTTGGAAGTGCCACAAGATATTTTGATTATAAGCATGCAAGTTCATCAAAGATATTTTCCGATTTTGAACCGTGATGGAAAATTACAGCCAAAATTTGTCGTGGTAAGAAATGGAATTGAGTCGTCTGAATTTGTTAAGAACGGAAACGAAAAAGTTTTGTCGGCTAGACTTTCTGACGCAAGATTTTTTTATAATGAAGATTTGAAAGCTCCTTTTGAAAATAATATTGAGAAATTAAAAGAAGTTGTTTACCAAAAAGATTTGGGAACTATTTATGAAAAAATTGAGCGAGTAAAAATTATTGCTGAAAAATTAATTGTAGATTTAAAATTAGAAAATAAAAAAGCAAATATAATTCGGACAGCTGAACTTTGCAAAGCGGATTTGGTTTCACATATGATTGGAGAAAAAGAATTTACAAAACTTCAAGGATATATGGGGGAAGATTACGCGATACGAAACGGCGAGGACGAAAATGTTGCGACTGGAATTCGTGAACATTATTTGCCGAGATTTCAAGGAGACGAACTTCCCACAACTTCTGAGGGAATGATTGTGGGGTTGGCTGACAGAATTGATACTCTCGTTGGATGTTTTGGAGTCGGACTTATTCCAACAGGGTCAAAAGATCCATTCGCTCTTCGGCGAGCTGCTCTTGGAATTGTAAATATTATTGCCAAAAAAAATCTGGAATTTTCTTTGGAGGACATAACAAAAGTTTCGCTGGATTTATTTGAAGAGAAAAAAATCTTGAAGAGACCTAAAGAAGAAATTTTTAAAGAAGTCATGGATTTTTTCAATCAAAGAATTATAAATGTTTTTGCAGATATGGGATTCAGAAAAGATTATATCGCGGCTGTGGTTGCAGTTGATAATAAAACTATAACTGAAGTTCAAGCAAAAATAGAAACACTTGGAAAAATTATTGGCAGTGCAGATTTTGAAAAATTTGTTGGGCTGGCAAAACGGATTGGAAATATTGCGAGGGAGTGTAGTGATTTTGGTTTCGACGAAAAACTTCTCGTTCATCCGCTAGAAAAAGATTTGGACAAGTTCACAAAAAATATGCAGGAAAAAATGAAAAATAATTTGGAGAATAAAAAATATCAAGAATATATAAAAGATATAGTTTCTGGAGTTGACTTGATAGATAAATATTTTGCTGAAGTTATGATTCTGGACAAAGATGAAAAAATTAAAAAGAACCGTCTGTCGCAAATGAAAATTTTGGATGAGATTTTAAATAAGATGGCGGATTTTAAATTAATAGATTAAAATTTTGAAGAGAGAGAAAAAAAGTTCTAGTAGAAATACTAGAACTTTTTTTTTGGAGAAAGTTTTTTGTAGATTTATTTCGAAATTAAATTTTCTTCTAAGCATTTTTTTATTTCGCTAACTTTTGTAAAGACCGTCCTATTTTTTTCTATGTCACGAAAAATATATTTGCACATTTTTTCTAATTTTATTTTAAGTTTTTCTTCAAGTTCAACTGGCTTAGAATTTTTAGTATCGACATGGCGGTGTGAAATAAATTTTTTGGTGATTGGGAAAATATTTTGAAGCAAAAAAACTTGTTCTCTCCCGTCATATTCTCCAATTAAAATTCCACGAACAGTTTGACCACGCTGATTTTTATCGGATAATATTTTTTGAAATTTTTCAATTTGTGAACTAAGAGGTATAGCCCAGTAAATATTTTTATTTTTTTAATCTTGAATTGTTACAACAGATGGTCTAGAATTTTTGCCATCTTTATTTTTCATTAAATTATTATTTGGAACGACTTTGTCCATTAGAGTGAAGAAAGAGTCTTTCACGTGGTAGACTTTGAAAACTTTTTCATTCATTTAATTTTTTCTCCCTACAAAAAAAATGAAGCTGACTCAAATAATATTTTGAATCAGCTTCGTATAAATTATTTACATTTCCAGTTTTTTATAGTTTATTCTGGCAACAAACTTTTTAGATCACAAAATTTTTAGAATGCCAATTTTTATTACCGTTGGTACTGGCAACCAACACATTTAAAAAAATCTTTTACCAACTTAAGTATACTCTTTATTTCTTTTAATGTCAAGGAGAAAACTTTTAGCAAATGAAAATTTTGGAGAAGATAAGTTAGATAAAATTCTGAGTGCGAACTCCAGCTTTAGAATTTGGAATTTGCTCAGAGTTTTTTGGATTGGCAATTTTATCTTCAACTATTTTTTTCCATTTAATAGTAGATTGCTCATTTGGATCTATTTTTAGCGACATGATAAAATCTGCCAAAGCTTCTTCATATCTTCCAAGATACATTTTTGAAACTCCACGATTAGAAAAAGCTGAAGCAAAATTTTTATTTAAGCTTATAACTTTATCAAAATCTTTAATGGCTCCAAGATAATCTTTACGAACAACTTTTATATAACCTCTATTATTAAAAGCAAAATAATATTTAGGATTTAATTTAATAACCATATCATAATCTTTTATAGCACCATCATAATCTTTTAGACTAGTTTTTAAAATACCTCTTGCATTGAAAATCTCAAAAGAGTTTGAATTTAATATTATAGCTTCATCTAAATCTTTTAAGGCACCTTCGTAATCACCGAGTTCAATTTTTGCACTTCCACGACTGTAAAAAATTGCATAATCAGAATTTGACTTTATAGCTTCATCAAAATCTTTGATAGCTCCATTATAATCCCCTAGTTGAATTTTTGCATTTCCACGACTATAAAAAATTGTATAATTAGGTTCTAAATTTATAGCAATATCAAAATCTTTGATAGCCCCTTTATAATCTTTGAGCTTCATTTTTGCAGCCCCTCTTTCAAAAAAAGCATTTCCATAATTTGGATTTAATTCTATAGCTTTATCAAAATCTTTGATAGCTCCCTTATAATCTCCAATTGTTTGTTTTAAAAATCCTCGATTATTATAGAAGTCAGAATCATCAGGAGTTAATTCTATAGCTTTATTAAAATCTTTAAGAGCCTCAGAATAATTTTTTAGTCCAGTTTTTGCAACTCCTCTATCATTAAGAGCTTCAGAATATTCTGGACTTAATTTTATAGCTTTATCAAAATCTTTGATAGCACCTTTGTAATCTTGTTGACTATATTTTAAATCTCCACTTTCCAAATATTTTTTTGCTTCATCGGAAATTTTTTCATCCGCCGCATAAACACCAGCATTAATATTTATAATTAATAAAATCAAAACAAAAAAACTCAAAACTTTTCTCATAAATAAATTTCTCCTCACCAAAATTTTTTCTCTCATAAAATTATATCACAAAAATAATAAATTCCCAGTGAAATTTTTCACGAGGAAATTTTTTTTCAGTAGCTAAATTTATTTTCAACATTTTAGTCAGACGTCTGACGTTTCATAATGAGAAAAAGTGTTTACTTTATAAAAAGTTTGTGATATAATCAATGTGCTAAAAATATATAAAAAAAATTTATAATCAAGTTGTAATTTATTTTGCTGAAAAGGAGGATAGAAGTTTTAACTCTGGCGAGAGAACGAATTTTGTTTAAA
>JBOFDW010000090.1:0-24128 GCA_051647385.1 Fusobacteriaceae bacterium | reverse complement strand
AAAGCATTTCTTTATCGTTGAGTTCATCTCCAAAAGCTGCAACATTTTCCTTTGGAATATTAAAAGTTTCCAAAATTTTTAAAAGTGCTGAACCTTTATTCACATCACGATGCAAAATTTCCAAATAAGTTTTTTTTGAATAAGTAATATAAACTTCGTCGCCAAGTTCTTTTCTAACATCTGCTTCCAATAATTTTAATTTTGCTGGTTCGGCGATAAAAACAGTTTTTGTCGTGATATAATTTTCCAGTTCATCAAAAGATTTTTCCACTGGTTGAATCATACAAATACTTGCATAATTTTTTGATTCTTCTCGTTCTTTATTTTCAACTACCAAATCATTCCCCTGATAAAGATTCAAATGTATGTCATGCTTTCTCGCCAAATTTATTAAAATTTTGGTATGTTTTTCTTCCACAGGTCTATAAAAAATTACTTCGTCAGTTTTTGAGTCAACAATCATAGCACCATTTGAAGTTATTGCAATTCCTTCAAGTCCAAGATTTTCCATAACTTTTTTTGTTGAAGGATAAGATCTGCCAGTTGATAAAACTACAATACCGCCATTTTTTTTAAATTCGTTAAAAAATTCTCTCGTAGTTTCTGAAATATTTTTGTTGCAGTCTAAAAGCGTACCATCAATATCAGTTGCAATTAATTTTATTTCCACAATGTTGCCCCCTAATAATTTGTTTAAGCTGTAATTATTATAAACTTAAATTTAAAATATTGCAAAAAAATTAAAATAAGTTTTTTTTTAATAAAAAAGCCAACCAAATTTTATTGGACAGCCTAAAAGTTTTAGAGAAGGGGGAACAGGGGGGCGACCGATAAGCCACCCATAAAAAACTCACGAAGAATATTATTTTATATTCTACGAAATTTTCGTAAGAATTATTTTGCATAGTTCTCCCCCATTTTAAAAATTAAATTCTATAAAGATTTAACATGTGAACATTTAAACAGATCGATCGATCTTGTTTCTTATATATATAAAATTTAAAGATTGATAGATATGTTAGATGTTTAATGTTTGAAAAAAAGTTTTCTCTCCTAGGCTGTCAAAAATAATTTTATTTATTTAAGACAGCAAAGAAGAAATCTAAAAATCATTTTCCATAAAAATGAACCCACTTTCCCTAACCCAAGTGGGACTCGCACTTCTTACGCAGGAAGTTTTGCGGCGAGTTTTTAGACCTCTCCAAAATCAGAGACCACCAATGCTTTTCTTAAAGCACCCAAAACGGCTAGATTCGAATCCATACTCTGGGAGAAAAATAATTTCAAACTTACAAAATTATTTTTTTCTCACGCCGCACCGATTATTCCTTTAAGCCCTAGGAACGTTCAAGCATGCCTGAACAATTTTTGTTTCATATTTGGCGTAACTTTGTCTTAAAAATATTCCTCCTATAATAATAATTAATTCTATAAATATAATATACTATAATAATTTAAAAGTGTCACGTTTATTTAGGTGCAAGATTTTTTGAAATAAATTAAAAAAATAAATTTAGAATTTTTAATATTTAGTTTTTAGTATAAACAATATTTTTTTTGGAGATAAAATCATAAAAAATAAAAAGCTTGAATTTTATTTAAATTTGTAATAAAATATCTAGATGATAAAAAAATATGAAATAATTTTGGTGATGGTGAATGGAAGTAGATAACGTTGAATATATTTTCTACAACGAAAAAAATAGTTGTGTGAAATTATCAGATTTTAAAAATTATATAGTAAATATTAATCAAAAAAAAAATAAGCATAAAATTATAAAATGTTTTATAAAAAAAATGAAAAATGATTATATAAAGCCCTCTAACATTCTTTTAAAAAAAGAATCAAAATATTTTTATACAGTCACATTATTGCTTTCGTCATTTATTGATGTCCTCGCAAAGTATTATATGGGAAATACTGATCCTAAAAAAATTGGTAAAACTTATAAAGCTTTTTTGATAAAAAAAATTCCAGATTTAGATTGTTTTTATTCCGACGTTAGATGTGAAATAGTTCACCAAAACTCAACAAAAATATTACTTACAACTGAAGATAGCGATCAGCATTTTTATTCTAAAGGTAACAGAAAAGTTATTAATTTAGGAGCTTTATCTAAAAAGTTTGATGAAATGCTTGAAATATATGAGAAAGAATTAATTGAAAATGATCGTTTATTTAAAAAGTTTTCTAAAATTTTAAAAGTAGTTTACATTGATTAGGGATTAAGTAAAATAAAAAATTTTGGAGGAGGATTTTAAATGATTACGGTATTATCAGCTATCTTTGGTGGATTTATTGTTGCCTTGATTGGAAAATCAACTGCAGATAAAAATATGAAATTTAAATATGTCGTAGAAAAAAGGGAGCTATTAAAACAAAATATAAGGGAAATTGTTCAAGAATTAAATAAAAAAAAATTTGAAATAAAAAAGTATCGTGAAGCTTTAAAATTGTATTTGAGTCATGAAGAGGAGATGGAAATATTTTTTACAAAAGATAAAGAAAAAATTTTAAATAATTTGCAAGAACTAATAGAAAATGACTCTGAAATTTCTAAGTGGGAAGCTAGCAATAAAATATGGTCTTGGGAAATGCTTACTGTAGCATTCTTTATAAATATATTGTTCTTAGCATATGTTGAAGACTTGCATTACTTTTTAAACACTTATATTCCTTTTGCTATTGAAGATAAAATTTTACGGTTCTTTTTTTTATCAACTCAAACAATAATTATTTTTTATTTTGGTAAAAAATTCTATTTTGATTATACTCTCAAGAAATTTCCAAAACATTTTAAATTAATGATATGGTTTCTAGCTGAATTAATTTTCTTAATAAATTTGTATAGAATTATTATGTTCAAGTATTATGTATTTGTTGAAATAATCGTAACAGTTCTATCGTTTGCCTACATACTAATATTTTGGGGTTGGAAACTAGAAGAAGTATTTAGTAAAAACAAATTATTTAAAAAGTATTCTCTAACTTTTAATACCAAAACAGAAAAGATTATTTGCATAATTTACTTTATATTTCATTTTGCTTTTTTATTTTGTGGCAAATACTTATTAACAATCAGAAATTAAAATCAAGAATAAATAAGTAAATTTTCAAGCTTACAAAATATTTCAAACCCAAAAAAAACATCATTCTAAGAATGATGTTTTTAATTTTTATATTTTATTTGTGCTTAAGAATTTTCGCAGAATTTAAAACTGCCAAAATAGAAACTCCAACGTCTCCAAAAATTGCCATCCATAAATTTGCAATTCCCAAAACTCCCAATACCATAATAATTGCTTTAACCGCAAAAATAAAAATTATATTTTCTTTTAAAATTCTTTTATTTTTGTGAGCCAAACTTATAGCATTATAAACTTGCATCGGGTCGTCGTTCATGAGAACAATATCAGAAGATTCTATTGCAATATCGCTCCCGATTTTCCCCATGGCAATTCCAATATCAGATTGTGCAAGAGTTGGTGCGTCATTTATTCCGTCACCAACAAAAATTACGCCTCTAGGATTTTCAGATTTAATTTTATTCAAGATAGACATTTTATCTTGTGGCAAAAGTTCCGCAAAAATATTTTCACGGTCAAGCCCAATTTCTTTTCCAGTTGCAAATCCTATTTCTTTATTGTCACCAGTTAACATAAAAATTTTACTTACATATTTTTTAAGATTTTCTATTGCAACTCGTGAAGTAATTTTTATTTCGTCGGCAATTAAAATTGATCCAATATATTTTTTATTTTTAGCCACAAAAACTACAGTTTTAGTATTGGTATCTATTTGAGGCAAATCTATTTTGAAATTTTGCATCAACGTTTTATTCCCAACCATAATATGCTCGCCTTTATATTTCGCGCAAACTCCTTTACCTGCAATTTCTTCATACTCTTGCAAATCGTTTTGATTAATTTTTATTTGTGAATCATTATAATCAAGAATAACTTTTGCAATCGGGTGATTAGAATGACTTTCCGCAGCTTTTGCAATCTCTAAAATTTCTTGTTCGCCTGAATTTTCCGCAGAAATAATTTTCGATATTATAAAATTTCCATGAGTAAGAGTTCCAGTCTTGTCAAAAATTATAGCTTTGATTTCTGTCAACTTTTCTAAATATTGTCCGCCTTTTATTAAAATTCCTCTTTTTGCTGCGTAACCTATTGTGCTAAAAAAAGTTAACGGAATAGAAAGTACAAGTGCACAAGGACAAGAAATTACCAAAAGAATTAAAGCTCGGTATAACCAAAATTTAAAATCTCCAACAAATAACGGTGGAACAACGGCAATTAAAATTGCAAGTCCAACCATCATTGGTGTATAAACTTTTGCAAATTTTGTGATGAATTTTTCAGCCACAGGTTTTTTTGAAGTTGCATTTTGAACCATTTCAATAATTTTATTTACTGTTGATTCCGAATAAATTTTCTCAACTTTTAGTTCTATAAGTGAACCTTCATTTATAGCACCACTTGGAAGAGCACTTCCAACTTTAACTTCTATCGGCAAAGATTCTCCAGTGATAGCAGCGGCATTTATAAAACTATTTCCACTTACGACGACACCGTCAAGAGGAATTCTTTCTCCATTTCGCACCAAAATTATATCTGATACTTTTATGGATTCAGGCGGAACTTTTTTTGAAGAACCGTCCTCTAATTTTAAATTTGCAAATTCTGGCTTAAGTTCAAGCAAACTTTTTATTGAACGCCTAGAATTATTGACAGCTTTTTCTTGGTAATGTTCACCAACTTTATAAAATATCATAACAGCCACAGCTTCTGGAATTTGATTTATAGCTATAGCTCCAACACTTGCAATTGCCATAAGAAAATTCTCATCGAGAAAATTTCCGTTTACCAAATTTTTTATCGCATAATAAAAAACATCGTAAGCAACGAGCAAGTACGAAATTATTAAAATTATATTTATAAAAATAATATTAAGATTAATATATTTGAGCCCGAAAGAAATCGCAAATAAAAACATGCTTCCAAGTAAAATAAAATTCTTTATTTTATCAAGATTTTTGTTTTCATCATCATGTGAATCAATCGGTTTCTCAAGAGTACCACAAGCACAACTTCCACAAGAATCTGTATGTGAATGAGCAACTGCAATATTTTCGTGCCCATGAAAATGGTCGTGGCTATGATTATGTGAATTATTTTTTTTGAACATAAATTCCTCCTTAAAATATTCTACTTTGTTTAGATGTGAAAATTTGTTATTTAGTTAAAATGTAAACCCTTCTTCAAAAAAGTTTTAAAACTAAAAGCCAGAGATTAAAAAATTTCTGGCTTTTATGTGTGATAAAAATATTTAAATAAAAAATAAGGCGACACCTATAACTGACATTATTGCACCAAATATTTCTTTCACATTAACTTTTTCTTTGTGCAAAAAAACTAGTATAGGAATTATTAAAATTGGTCCAGTTGAGCCAAGAGTTGAAACAACCGCAACTTTTGCATATTTAAATCCTTGGGCGATTGACCAAATTCCTAGCATTGACGCACAAGTTGCAAATAATAAATATAGCATTGCTTTTTTATTTTTAAGACAAATTCCCACTGAACTCCATTGTTTTTTTCTCGTGATAAAAAATAAGAAAGCTAAAATTGCTGCTACAGTTCGTAGTTGAGTTGCACCAACAGCGTCAAAATTTGTAGTTCCAAGTTTTGTAAATAAAAGTCCGATTGAATCTGCAAGAACTGCTATGAAACAAAAAAGTAATCCTTTTTTTGAAACTCCAATAGAATATTTTTTTGAGCCACCATTTTCTTTTGGCTTAGTTAAAATTACTAGCATTATTCCAAGTGAAGTACAAACCACTCCGAAAAATTGTAAGATAGTAAGTTTTTCTCCAAGAAATAAAAATCCAAATAAAGATAAAAGCATAGGTTCAATTGTTACAACTAGCAAAAGAATTCTTGCCTTCACCAACATAAGAGCTTGGAAAATAAAATAATCTCCAATAAAAAGTCCAAAAAATCCTGAGATAACCAAATAAATAATTACATTATTTGATGCATCAAAAGGAAATAGATGCCCCCTAGAAAAAATTGCAATAAAAGAAAAAAGTATTAAAGTTATAAAAAGTTTCAATATGTTTACAGGCAACCCACTAAACTGCCTTGATATTTTTTCAAATGTCATTGTGCTTAAAACCCAACCAAGAGCTGATGTGAGTCCTAAAATTTCTCCTAAAAAATTCATTGTTCCTCCGACAAAATATATTTGAGCCTAGTTATTATAACATTACAAATTAAATTTTACAATGTGAGAATATAAAAAATAAAAGAAAAAATAAATATAAAAAAAATTAAAAAATATAAAAAATTAAAAATATTTAAAAATAAAGATATCAAAATAAAATATTTTCTTTTGACATAAAAAAAAATTTATGATATAATATTTTGTAATAATTTATACCATCAAGAGAGATTGAGGGATCGGCCCTGTGAAATCTCAGCAACCTGCTTTGAGTGTGGTGCTAACTCCTGAAGATGGAACAGATTCTAGAAAAGTCTTGTGTCTTCCATCTTTAGTAATTTGAAGATGGATTTTTTATTTAATTTAAAAATTAAAAGGAGAAACAAATTGAAAAAATTTATTTATTTTACATCTGAGTGTGTATCACCTGGACATCCAGATAAAGTTTCAGACCAAATTTCTGACGCAGTTTTAGATGCTTGTTTATCAAATGATAAAAATTCTCGTGTTGCATGCGAAGTTTTTTGTACAACAGGACTTGTAGTAGTTGGTGGAGAAATTACAACAGAAACTTATGTTGATGTTCAAGAAATTGCAAGAAAAAAAATTGACGAGATAGGTTATAAACCTGGAATGGGATTTGATTCTGACTGTGGAGTTTTGAATGCAATTCATTCTCAGTCACCTGATATAGCAATGGGTGTAGATACTGGCGGAGCTGGAGATCAAGGAATAATGTTTGGTGGAGCAGTAAATGAAACTCCAGAACTTATGCCGTTAGCACTTGTACTTGCAAGAGAAATTTTGGTTTTATCTACAAAACTTTCTAGAAGCAAAAAACTTGCTTGGGCTAGACCAGATGCAAAATCTCAAGTAACTTTAGCTTACGATGAAAATGGAAAAATTGACCACGTGGATACAATCGTAGTTTCTATCCAACATGAGCCAACAGTTGAGCAAACTACAATTCATAAAGAAATTAAAGAGCTTGTAATAAAACCTGTTTTAGAAAAATATAAATTATCTTTTGACGAGGTAAAAACTTTCCATATAAATCCAACAGGACGATTTGTAATCGGAGGACCATCTGGAGATACTGGTCTTACTGGACGAAAAATTATTGTTGATACTTACGGAGGATATTTTAGACACGGTGGAGGAGCTTTCTCTGGAAAAGATCCATCAAAAGTTGATAGGTCAGCAGCTTATGCAGCACGTTGGGTTGCTAAAAATATTGTTGCAGCAGAATTTGCAACAAAATGTGAAGTTCAATTATCTTATGCAATCGGTGTTGCACATCCAACTTCTATAAAAATTGATACTTTTGGAACTTCAAAATTTGATGAAATAAAACTTGAAGAAGCAGTTCACAAAATTTTTGATTTATCACCAAGAGGAATTGAAAAATCTTTGGAGCTTCGTGAGTGTAAATTTAAATATCAAGACTTGGCAGCTTTTGGTCACATCGGGCGAACAGATTTAGATTTGCCATGGGAGCGAACAAATAAAGTTGAAGAGTTAAAAAAATTTTTTAACTAATATTTTAAATTAAGATTTTAAATAAGTTAAGAATAAAAAAATTCCAGCTCTTATGAGCTGGAATTTTTTTTGTTCTATTATTAATCTTCAACTTAATCTTCCATGATAATTGAGTCTATTATATTTTCAAGTATTACAGAAAGAAATGAAGTCAGCAAAATTTTTTTATTTTTAACTATTTTATTCTCGTAAAGATTTAATTGATTTTCTAAATAATCAAAACTGTTCTGTTCACCTAAATTATTTTTTAAATATAATTTTGAATTACGAAATTCTTCACCAGAATTCAAAGTATTTTTGTTAAAATAAAATTTTTTACAACAATTTTTTACTTCCGTTGACATCGTAACTTCTTTATTTTTGTTCAAAAATATACTGTGTTCTTCTATTGTGAAAAAATCTTCATGTTCTTCACAAATTTCATCTTTCATTGAAAAAATTTTACTGTGATCTTTTTGGAAATGATGTGATTCAAAGGCAGGATAATTCAAAACAGTATAAATATTTGAGTCTTTTCCTGAGTTAAAATATTGTTTTATTTTTGTAGTTTTATTTGACCCAGAATCCATATCAAAAAGAGTATAGGTTTTAAAAATAATGTCGTCTATATTATAAATTTTCCTTAAGTCATCATCTAGCTCTTTATCAATAAAATCTTTTAAAGCATTATTTTTAGAATTTTGAATATAAATTTTTATTTCTTGTTTATCTTTTGAGCTAGGATAAACGGGCAAAGTTATTTTAAATGTTGAAAGATTTTTTCCTGCTTCATGTTTAGTTTTTCTATTTGAAATTAGTTCAATCTTTTCTCCAAAAAGTTTTCTTTTGTCTTCATGGTTATTTTCAAGTTTTAAATTCAAAACTTGAGAGAAATTTTGTATAAAAAAATTTTTTATAGGTAAAATATCTCCACTGCCTTCAACAACAATTAAAAAATTTCGAGTTATCATCTATAACATCCTCTTAAAAAAATTAGTACTATTTATTTTCAATACTTGGTAAACCACCAACAGCACCACTTTTTAAAACTTTTTGAAAATTCATAGTTTCCCTGATAGCCTGTTTATTAAATGCTCTTTTTATTAAAAAATTTGAGTCATCATCAATCTCTGTAATATATACTTGATCTTTTCTTATTTTAAGTTTGCAGTCAAGTAAATCTGTCATGTGTGTCGTCAAAATTAATTGTTTGCAAGGATAATTCTCATTTATATATTCAATGAATTTTGCTACAAGACCATAGTGAACACCTCTTTCAATTTCATCAATCACTATAATTCCACACTCATCTTTTTTTAATTCTATTGTTAATAGTAAATCTATAAAAACATTCGTTCCAAATGATTCTAAAAGCTTTATAGGATAACCGAAATCATTTTTACGAACATAAATACTTTTTTTATTTTGTAGTTCTTTGCCAAAATCCATAACTTCTAATTCAAAATTAAATCCAAAACTTACGAGTGATTTATTTATTCTTTTTATGTTTTTCTCCAAGAATACAATTTTTTCCATTTCATTTAAGTTGCTTTCATTTATTTCTACAGAAGACTTCCTTTGCTGATCCAAAAAAATTATTTTTTTTAAGTATTCATAAAAAATACTAACATCTTCTAGTTCTCCAGAGTGAGTCGCATGAAATAAAAGAAAAAAAACATCTTCTTCTATTTTCCATTTATCTTTATTTATGGTTAAACTATTTCTAACAAAAATATTTTTACTATCAACAAATAACTCTTCTCTAATTATTATTTTTTTTGTGAAGTTTATTTCTAAAGAATACATATATATTTTTTTTTCAATTTCAAACTCATAATTTATTTTAGATGTCTTGTCATTCCCATAATTTTTTAGATTACACATATATGAAAACGGTTCTAGGTAAAACACTTCTTTTCCATATTTCAAAATATCGGTTAGTAATTTTATACTTTCTATCATTTTTGTTTTTCCTGAATTATTTGCTCCATAAATATAAATTGTTTTCAATAAATCTGTTCCTTCAATAATATTCTCTGGAAATTGTTCGGTTTTTTTTGATTCCATAGAAAATGTTATTTTTTCATTAACAACACCAAAATTTTCAATAGTCATTTTTTTTAACATCGTTATCAACTCCTAAACTAGAGTTTAACATATTTTTAAAAAAAGTGCAATTTTTTTTCACTTGTCTTTGAAAAGTTTTTTTATAGCTTATTTTTTTTTTATTCAAAATACTTTTACACAAAACAAAAAAACTGCAAGATTATTTTTCTCACAGTTTTTTATTATCTCTATAATTTTTTTATCTACAAGTAAGATTTCAAGATTTCTATTTGCCCAGAAAGTTTCACTTCTAATAACGCAGGAATAAAATATGTGTCCCCTTGCTTCATCTCATAAGATTTACCATCGTGAAAAATTTTCCCGTTACCTTCAAGTATCGAATAAACTTTAAAATTTTCGTTGACCTCATCTTGAAATTCTCCGGAAATTTTTAGCTTGTCAATATTAAAATATTCACACCGAACCATTTCTTCTTTGACGCAATCTTTCAAAAATATTTGGCTAATTTTTCGGGACTCATTTGTTGTGATAATTGGCTTCTCACAAAAATTTATAACTTCAACAGCTTTTTCAAGATGAAGCGGACGAAGCTCACCGTCCACAACTCTATCAAAATCATAAATCCGATATGTCGTGTCAGAATTTTCCTGAGTCTCGCAAATAACTATGCTCCCAGTTAAACTTGCGTGAACAAGTCCGGGCTTCACATTTATAAAATCCCCTTTCTTCACTTTCACAACGTTAAAAATATCGTCAAATTCTTTTTTCTGAAATTTTGGCAAAAAATTTTCTTTTGTAATGTTATCTTTGACACCAAGTATAAGGGTCGCATCATCGCTGGCATCAAGAACATACCACGTCTCAGATTTTCCCAGTTCTTTTTCCACACGGAGAGCATACTCGTCTTCTGGATGAACTTGCACAGAAAGTTTGTCGTTAATGTCCAAATATTTTATGAGTAACGGAAATTTATTCTCAAATTTTTTGTAGATTTTTTTGCCGACTAATTTTTCTTTTTCCGTATCCAAAAGTTCCTGCAAAGATTTGCCAGAATATTCTCCGTTCTCAACAAAACTCATTCCGTTTTTATGTGAACTTACTTCCCACGACTCACCATAATTTTCATCTGTTGGAAGTTTTATTCCAAGTATTTTTTCAAACTTTCGTCCGCCCCAAATTTTTTTTACCAAATGCTTTTTAAATTTTAATGGATACAAAATTTTACCTCCAAATTTATTTAAAATTTTTATTTTTTTTGTTCAAAAATTTTATTGCAACAACGCAAAATATTATTGAAATTAAACTTACAACATGTGGCGCTCTTAGTCCCCCCATCATTAAATCTTCCGCTCTGAAAAAGCTCACGATAATTCTGTTCACGCTATAAATTATAATATAAACCAAAGCTATTGTTCCGTGTGAAACTTTTTTCTTCGACAAGAAAAACCACAGGTAACAAAATCCTGCAAGATTTAAAAATAATTCGTATAACATTGCTGGATGAAGTGGCAAGTTTGGAAATTCTGAACCAGCTGGAGACGACGTTGGAAAAGTTAAACCCCAAGGTACAAGTTCGCCAAATTTTGTTTGAGCGTCAATAGAAAGTTGCTGATAAGAAGCGTACCACTCTTGAAATTTTGGCTTCAAAGAAAAAATTATACTCCACGGAGTAAAAGTTGGAACGCCGTGAATTTCTCCGTTCATAAAATTTCCGATACGACCAATTGCTTGCCCGAGTAAAACTGAAGGAGCCATGATGTCCGCCAACTCAAGCGGATTTATTTTTTTAATTTTTGAATTTATAAGTGTCCCAATAATCCCACCAATAATTCCGCCGTGTATTGCCATACCACCGTGCCACACCGCATAAATTTCTGTTGGGTTGGATAAATAAAAAGGCAAATTAAACAAAACATAATAAATTCTACCACCGATAAGCCCAGATATCATTGCAACAAAAGCAAAATTTTCTACTATGGAAGGCTCGATATTTTTCTTTTTCCCATAACGTTTTGCAAGTTCAACTCCAAGAAAAAATGCCACCGCATACATAAGTCCATAATAATAAATTTTAATGCCACCGATTTGTAAAAAAATAGGATTCATTTTCCACCTCATAATTTTTTTTGCCGATTTTATTCAACAGATTATATCATACAGTACAAAATAAATGAATTTTTTTTGAGCTATTTTGAAATTCAAAATTTACCATCTTGTTAAAAAATTATAATTCTGTTATACTTTGGAAGAGATATAATTTATTCATGCTGCAAGGAGGCAAAAATGTTTTATTGTGCCAAGATTACTAATTCAATTTCATGGATAGGGGTGAACGACAGGAAGACTGACAGATTTGAAAACTATATTCCTCTACCAGACGGAGTTTCATATAATTCATATATTATAAAAGATGAAAAAACTTGTGTCATTGATACCGTTGAATTTAGTGGCGAAGAAAGTTTCTTTGAAAGAATAGAATCTATATTGCTTGGAAAACCATTGGATTATTTAATTGTAAATCATATGGAACCTGACCATAGCGGAGCGTTAAAAGATTTGATCAGACTTTACCCAGAAGTTCGGCTTGTTGGAAATAAAAAAACTTTGGAATTTATCAAATGTTTTTTTCACGGCTATGATTCAGGAAATTTTATTTGCATTCAAGAGGGAGATATTTTGGATTTAGGAAAGCACAAACTTTCTTTTCATTTTGTCCCAATGTTACACTGGCCCGAGTCTATGGTAACTTATGATATTACAGATCAAATTTTATTTTCAAATGACGCCTTCGGAAGTTTTGGAGCAATTGACGGTGGACTTTTTGACGATGAAATTAATTTCCAAAAATATGAAAATGAGATGAGAAGATATTACGCGAATATAGTTGGAAAATATGGATTACAAGTTTCCAACGCAATAAAAAAACTTTCCAAACTTGAAATAAAATATATTTGTCCTGCTCACGGAATTATTTGGCGAAAAGATATTCAAAAAGTTATAAACTATTTTGATAACTGGGCGAAATTTATTCCTGACGAAGAAGGTGTCGTAATAGTTTACGGAAGTATGTACGGCAATACTGGAAAAATGGCGGAAGCTCTTGCTCGAAATTTAAGTTTGTATGGCGTGCGAAATATAAAAGTCTATGATGCGTCAACTGTAGATTCTTCTTTTATTATTAGCGACATCTGGAAATACAAAGGACTTTTGATTGGTTCGTGTGCACATAATAATGCTGTGTATCCAAAGATTGAACCAATTCTTTTTAAGCTTCAAAATTATGGACTCAAAAATAGATTGCTTGGAATTTTTGGAAATAGAATGTGGAGTGGCGGTGGAGTTCGTGCGATACAATCTTTTGCTGACGCACTTTCTGGTGTGGAAGTTATCGGTGAACCAGTTGAAGTTCAAGGTAATCCGCAAAAAGAAGATTATGATAAACTTAGAATGCTCGCTCATAAAATGGCGACAAGACTTTTGGAATCTCATATTGACCCTAGCGTTGCTGAGTCTGATATTCCGTTTAAGAAAAATTAATATTTAAATAAAAAAAAACTTCTTTCCAGTTGGAGAGAAGTTTTTTTGTTTGGAGCAAGTAAATTATTTTTAAGAATTTTTTTTACATGGCAGATTGGAGATAAACGAGAGAAAGAATTTTGAGGTTATCCTCGTTCTCTGTATTTGAGCAACCAGCAAAAATTAATAAAACCGACATTATAAATACCATTAAAAGTTTTTTCATAAATTCTCCTTAAAATTTTATTTGCTTTTATAGATATCTAGTCTAAGCATGAAATGTATATATTTTAAAAAAATATTTACACAATATTAAAATTCCAAAATTCATGATAGAATAAATATAACTTTAAAAATTTGGAGAAAATTAATATGTCAAGAAAGATTACAATCAAGCCAAGCGATGATATTATAAGTCAGCTCGGTTTAAAAAATTTAATACTGAAAGAAATTAAGTACAGTGAGCGTCACAAAATAATGTCAGTACACTGTGTTTTAAATTCTTTTGATGATTTTTCTGAAGTGGAAAGCCTTGAGGACAGACTCAAAATAAGTTTTCAAGGGCTTGCTATTTTAGTAAAAGTTGAATTTAAATTTGAAGAGATAAAAATAGAAGACATCAAAAAAGTTGTGGAGCGTGCCATAAAAAAATTGCAAGAGATAAATGCAGTTGCGCGCTCTTTTTTGCATTTGTATAGAGTTTTTGTTGAGGCAGATAAAATCAAGATTGAGATTCATGATGCTATTTCTAAGGAGACTTTAGAAAAGGCAAGCGTTAATATTACTCTGACAAAACTTGTTAAAAATTATGGTCTCAATCAGTTTGATATGGAATTTGTAATAGGTGATTTTTCTAAAAGAAAAGAAGAAATCAACACACAAAAAGAGCACGACATCATTAAGCTCAGAAAAAAATTAGAAGAGGAACAAGTTGAAAACGCCAAAAATTTCAAGAGACCTGAAGTCAGTTCAAGTAGCCCTCGAGTAAAAGAAAATGTTCAAAAATTTCAATATAAAAATAAAGGTTTAAACGGTACAGCTATTTCTATTGATGAATTTTATAATTTGCACGAGAATGAAATTTGTGTTGTAGAAGGAGAAGTTTTTTTCAGTGAAATTAGAAATATTCGTGAAGGAACAATTTTGGCGACAATAAAAATTACTGATAAAAAAAATTCTGTCACTTTAAAAAGTTTTGTTAATGATGGAAAAGTTCCTGAAGTTAAAGAAGGTGAATTTATAAGAGGTGTTGGTAAAAAATCTTTAGATAGATACGCTAATAATGAAGAAGTTATTATGATGACTGCCATCGAAAAAATCGATAAAGTTAAGGAAATTAAAAAAGACCTAGCAGATAAAAAAATGGTTGAACTTCATGTTCATACGAAAATGAGCGAAATGGTTGGGGTCGATGATATATCTGATATTATAAATCGTGCTGTTTCTTATGGTCACTCAGCAATTGCGGTTACGGATTATTCTGTGGTTCATTCTTTTCCATTTGCTTATAAAGCAGCCAAAGGAAAAGACATCAAAGTTTTGCTTGGCTGCGAAATGTACATGGTTGACGATACTCAACCAATGGTCAGGGATTCTAAAGATAAATTAATCGAGGAAGAAATTTTTGTAGTTTTTGACTTGGAAACAACAGGTCTAAATTCTCATAAGAATGAAATTATAGAAATCGGTGCAGTAAAACTCAAGGGGACAAGAATTATTGACAGATTTTCTGAGTTTGTAAAACCTGCTGGAATGCTTCCAGATAAAATTACAGAGTTAACAGGAATAACAGACCGAATGATTGAGAATGCAAAAAATATTGAAGATGTCTTGCCAAGATTTATGGATTTTGCAGGTGATGCAACTTTTGTTGCTCATAATTCTGCATTTGATATGAGTTTTATCAGACGAGATTGCGAAAAAATATTGAGCAAAAAAATCTCAAATCCTGTAATCGACACTTTGCAAATGGCAAGAGATTTATTCCCAAATCAAAAAGCTTTTGGTCTGGAGAAAATGACAAAATTTTTGGGAGTTGAACTTGACTCACACCATAGAGCTGTTGATGATTCACAAGCAACTGCAAATATTTTTATAATTTTTCTTGGGAAATATTTGGAGAATGGAATTACAAATCTCAAAGATATTGACGGTGGATTTCCAATAAATATTCAAAAGCAAGAAACAAAAAATGTAATTATTTTTGCAAAAAATAATGAAGGTCTAAAGAATTTATATAAGCTTGTATCTGAAGCACACATTACACATTTTGGTAGCAAGCGAGCAAGAATTTTAAAATCTTCAATAGAAAAAAATCGTGCTGGACTTTTAATTGGAAGTTCTCTCTCTGCTCATCACGGTAATGACGGCGAACTTGCTGAAAATTATTTTGATTATGATTTTGAAGTTTTGGAAAAAAACATTGATTTTTATGATTATATAGAACTGCTCCCTTGCTCAGCTTATAGTGAACTAATTGACGCTGATGGAACTGGTCGAGTTAAGGATTTTGAGCAGATAAAAACTATGAATAAATATTTTTATGACCTCGGAAAACAAAAAAATAAGCTTGTTACTGCAAGTTCAAACATCCATCATTTGGAGCAAGAAGATTTTAAAATTCGAAGCATATTACTTTATGGAAGTGGCACAGTTTATAGAAAGCATCAATTTAATACAGATAACGGATTTTATTTCAGAACTACAGCAGAATTATTAAAAGAGTTTGATTATTTTGGGGCTGATGTTGCCGATGAAATTGTTGTGCAAAATACAAATAAAATTTCTGATATGATAGAAAAATTGCAGCCAGTTCCTGACGGATTTTATCCACCTAAAATTGATAATGCAGAAAATATTGTAAGCGAAATGACATACGAAAAAGCTTATAGAATTTATGGAGAGCCTCTTCCAGAAATTGTTGAGAAAAGAATCGAGCGAGAACTAAAATCCATTATCGGAAATGGCTTTGCAGTTTTATATTTGTCGGCACAAAAGCTCGTGAAAAAATCTTTAGATAATGGATATTTGGTAGGCTCTCGTGGTTCAGTTGGCTCTTCTCTTGTAGCATATATGATGGACATCACGGAAGTTAACGCTCTTCACCCTCATTATTTATGTGAGTCTTGCAAACACAGTGAGTTCATAGAAAGAGAAGGTGCTGGAGTAGATTTGTCAGAAAAAGATTGTCCTAAATGTGGCGCAAAATTAAAACGTGACGGTCATTGCATTCCGTTTGAAGTCTTCATGGGATTTGATGGAGAAAAAGTTCCGGATATTGATCTGAATTTCTCTGGTGAATATCAGTCTGAAATTCATCGATATTGTGAAGAACTGTTTGGTAAAGAAAATGTTTTTAAGGCAGGAACTATATCAACTTTGGCTGAAAAAAATGCCTATGGATTTGTTATGAAATATTGTGAAGATAATGATGTGAAAATTTCTCCAGCTGAAATGTTACGTATTGCAAAAAAATGCGAGGGGGCAAAACGTACAACTGGTCAGCATCCAGGTGGAATGATTGTTATTCCACAGGAAAAGTCTATCTATGATTTTTGCCCAGTTCAAAAACCAGCGAACGATATGCAAAATGATTCTATCACAACTCACTTTGATTATCATGTAATGGACGAGCAACTTGTAAAGCTTGACATTCTAGGACACGACGACCCAACAACTATAAAATTACTTTCAGAATATACAGGCATAGATATTTATTCTGTACCTCTTGCTGATGAAAAAACTTTGAAGTTATTTTCTTCAACAGAATCTTTGGGCGTAACTCCAGAGCAAATAGGCGGGTCAATAGTTGGGACTTATGGTATCCCAGAATTTGGAACAGGATTTGTTCGTCAAATGTTGGTTGATACTATGCCAACAACTTTTGCCGAGCTAGTTCGTATATCAGGTCTTTCTCACGGTACAGATGTTTGGCTTAATAATGCACAAGAATATGTACGTCAAAAACTTGCAACCCTTCCAGAAATTATTTCTGTGCGTGACGACATCATGAACTACTTAATTGATCAAGGACTTGATAAAAGCACAGCATTTAAAATCATGGAATTTGTAAGAAAAGGTCAGCCATCAAAAAAACCAGAAGAATGGAAAAAATATTCTGACCTCATGAAAGAGCACAAAGTTAAAGACTGGTATATAGAATCTTGCGGTAAAATAAAATACATGTTTCCTAAAGGACATGCAGTTGCCTATGTAATGATGGCAATGAGAATTGCATATTTTAAGGTTCACCATCCAATCGCTTTTTATGCGGCATATTTTACTAGAAAGAATGAAGATTTTAATTTTGAAATTATGTTTGATACAAAAATTGCACTTGAGAGAATGAAAGGGCTCAACAAAGAAATGAAGCTTGATGTAAAACAAAAAGCTGAGCTTGCTCTTTGCGAAATAGTAATTGAGATGAATGCTAGAGGCTTAGAATTTTTGCCAATAGACATTTATAAATCGGATGGATTTAGATTTTTGATTGAAGATAACAAAATCAGAATTCCACTTATTGCACTTGCAGGTCTTGGAGGAGCTGTTGCAGAAAATATTATAAAAGAAAAAGATCTAGGCAAATTTACTTCCTATGAAGATTTCAAAAGACGTACGAAAGCTTCTCAAACAATTATTGATAAGTTAAAAAATTTTGGTGCAATTGAATCCCTTAGCAATACAAATCAAATTTCTATGTTTTGAAGACTCTATATAAAAATTTTGAAAACTTCTTGTTGTATTAAGCAAGAAGTTTTTTTTGCTTAATATTTATTGATTAAATTTATATCAAATATTTTTTGTGAAAATTATTAAGTTGGTAATAAATATCCAAAAGACCCTAAAGTTTTAAAATAAAAATTATAAGAATAAAAATATTTAAAAAAAAATTTTATCTTTTAGTAAGATGTGTTATAATTATTCGTGAAGAATAAAACACTGGAGGAAAAAATGAAAGGGATTATTGCACTATTTAAATTTGGGACGAGACTATCAGTCAATGAATCTGACAAAATGACTTCTGAAGATATAGGAAAAGGGATGAAATATTTTCCGATAATTGGAATTGCAATCGGTCTAGTAATGTACGCCATATATTTTCTCCTTTCTTATGAAATGCAATCTCAACTTTTGGTAGCAGCTTTTGTAATATTTATTTATATTTTAATTACTAGCGGAACTCATTTGGTTGGTATGGCGGATATTTTTGATAGTATTTTCAGTTACCGTTCAAAACAAAAAATGCTTGAAGCATTGAAAGATAAAAAGTTTGGAGCTAACGGTGCTGTTGCAATTTGCTTGTATATTATTTTTTCGATATTACTTTTTTCAGAAATTGAAATGAGAGGATTTCCTTTGGGAGCAGTAATTTTATTGTACCCTGTGATTGGAAGAATGGCGGCAGTTTTAAATTGTGCAGCGTCAGAAAGTGCAAAATCATCTGGACCAGCAAAATATTTTGTGGAGTATACTCGACTTGGAAGTTTCATATTTTCTTTTTTAATAACAGTAATTTATAGTTATATAGTTCTAAATTATTTCATGCTTCCACAAATGCTTTTGGGAGTAATATTAATAGTTTCTATTTTGTCTTTTTATTTTGCAAAAATTATGAAGAGAAAAATTGACGGAATAACTGAAGATACTTTGGGAGCTGTAATTGAGCTCACACAAATTGCAACACTTTTTATTTTTGCGTTAATTATCTAAGAGTAAAAAAATTAAGAAAATCCAGTGAAAAATTTAGAGAAGAAGTTTGAAGGCGAACGATAAGCCTTCAAGAAAGTTTTCGTAGAAAAGTTTTTGTTACAAAAATTAAAACTAAATATTTCAGGGAGACGTTCGTGTCGCAAAATGAAAACAGTGGTCATCGAGAAAGATTACGTGAAAAATATTTGAGCGAAGGAATAAACGGTTTCCATTACGATTACGAAAAACTCGAATTTCTTTTAACTTTTTGTATTCCGAGACGTGACGTTAAACCTCACGCAAAAAATTTAATCGCAAAATTTTCAAATCTTGAGGGAGTTTTAAAAGCCAGCTCAAAAGAATTGGAAGATTCAAAAATAATAAATAGACCTTCTATTGCGTTCTTAAAATTTATTGCGGACTTAAATAAAGATTTATTTCTGAAAAGTTCCAAGAAAGATATCACAACTTTGGGAAGTAAAAATGAAGTCATCGGATATTTGAAAAATGAAATTGGATATGAGGCACGAGAAAATTTTGTAGTTTTATATTTGGATTCGGCGAACCATCTCATTCAAACAAAAAATCTTTTTCAGGGAACAATAGATAGAAGTGCAATTTATCCTCGAGAAATTTTGGAAGGATGTTTTGAGTGCAAAGCAAAATCTGTAATTTTTGCTCATAATCATCCAAGCGGAAACTTAGAGCCGTCAAGAGCTGACATAGAATTAACCAATAATTTGAAAACAACTCTTGCCTCTATTGATGTGAGATTATTAGACCACGTGGTCATAACAAGGGAATCTTATTTCAGTTTTTTGGAAGAAGATTTGCTTTAAATATAGGAGGAGAAATTGGAGAAGACAGTTGTAAAACCACAGAACGATGAAAAATTATATAGCGTGCTTGGAGTTTTATTTGAGGTAACACGAAAGCGATATTATTTTAATGTGCCAGAAAACTCTGATTATAAAAAGGGCGACAAAGTTATAGTGGATACTATAAGAGGGCGAGAACTTGGCATAGCTTATAGCAAAACGCTTATGTTGCCAGAAAGACTTTTGGTTTTGCCGTTAAAGCCAGTTCTAAAAAAAGCAAGTGAGAACGACACAGCAATTTATGATCAATTAAAGTTGGACAGTAAAAAAGCATTTGAACTTTGTAAAAAAACAATTATCGAACATGGCTTGCCAATGAAACTTGTTGCGGCAGAATATACTTTTGACAGAAGCAAACTTATATTTTATTTTACTGCTGAAGGGCGAATAGATTTTAGAGACCTCGTAAAAGATTTAGCATTAATTTTTAAAGTCAGAATAGAATTACGACAAATTGGCGTGCGGGATGAAGCAAGAATTCTTGGTAATGTTGGAATTTGTGGGAAAGAACTTTGTTGCAGAACTTTTATAAATAAATTTGAGGCGGTCTCTGTTAAAATGGCGAGAGACCAAGGACTTGTAATTAATCCGACAAAAATTTCTGGAGTATGTGGAAGATTACTTTGTTGTTTAAATTATGAGTACCATCAATACGAAGAAGCTTTGAAAAATTATCCAGCGGTGAATCAAATAGTTCGGACAAGAGAAGCTGGCGACGGAAAAGTTTTGAGCATCAGTCCGTTAAATGGATTTTTATACGTGGATACTTTTAGCAAAGGTTTTACAAAAGTAAAACTAGAGGATATAACTTTTGATAGAAAAATTGCCAGCAAACTTAAAGATTCAACTCCAGCAATAGAAAAAGAAATTGCGAAGACTTTAGTAGAAGAATAAAAAAATTCAAATTTAAAATAAAAAAATATAGAAAAATTATGAATTTTAAAAATAAATATATTAAAAAAATAGAGGTGATTTCACCTCTATATTTATTATGTTTGAAGGAGGAATTTTATGCTTCAAAAATTTAAATTAGTTTCAAAATATCACCCAACTGGAGACCAACCAGTTGCAATAGAAAAAATTACAAAAAATATTTTGGCTGGAGTGATAGACCAAACTTTGCTTGGAGTTACAGGCTCAGGAAAAACTTTTACAATTGCCAATGTCATAGAAAAAACTCAAAGACCTGCTTTGATTTTAGCACCAAACAAAACTCTTGCGGCACAACTTTACGAAGAATACAAAAGTTTTTTCCCAGAAAATGCCGTGGAATATTTTGTTTCGTATTATGATTATTATCAACCAGAAGCATATATTCCTTCGACGGATACTTATATCGAAAAAGATTCTGCGGTTAATGATGAGATTGATAAACTTAGAAATGCGGCGACTGCTGCTTTAATTCATCGACCTGATGTAATTATTGTTGCGTCAGTTTCTGCAATTTATGGATTGGGTTCGCCAGAAATTTATAGAAAAACTACAATTCCCATTGACCATCAAACTGGAATATCAAGAAAATATTTAATCGAAAGACTTTTGAAATTGAGATATGAGCGAAATGATTTGTCATTTGAAAGAGGAAAGTTTAGAATAAAAGGTGACGTCATAGATATTTATCCGTCGTACATGGACACAGGATATCGGATAGAATTTTTTGATGATGACTTGGACACAATTTCTGAAATAAATACTTTAACAGGTCAAACTATCAAAAGAAATATTGAGCGGATAATTATTTATCCAGCGACACAATATGTTACTGGCGATACTGACATGGAAAAAGTTATGCAAGATATAAAAAGAGATTTAGAAATAGAGGTAAAAGATTTTGAGAAACAAGGAAAACTTTTAGAGGCTCAAAGATTGAAGCAACGGACTCAATATGATTTGGAAATGTTGCGTGAGATTGGAATGTGTAAGGGAATTGAAAATTATTCAAGATATTTGGCTGGACGTGAGCCGGGCTCGACGCCAGATACTTTGATACATTATTTTCCTGAAAATTTTATAATGTACATAGATGAGTCTCATGTTGCCGTTCCACAAATCCGTGGAATGTTTAACGGGGATAAAGCGAGAAAAACAAATCTCGTTGAAAATGGGTTTCGTGTAAAAGCTGCTCTTGATAATCGTCCACTAATGTTTGAAGAGTTTAGAAAGTTGACGGGGCAAACAGTTTTTGTTTCTGCTACCCCAGGAGATTTTGAGATGGAACATTCTGGGAAATTTTTAATTGATCAATTAATTAGACCAACTGGAATTATCGATCCTGAAATTACTATTAAGCCGACAAAAAATCAAGTAGATGATTTGATGGACGAAATAAATATCGAAACAAAAAAAGGCAACAGAATTCTTGTGACAACTTTGACAAAAAAAATGGCGGAAGAACTTACGGAATATTATTCTGGATTTGGAATGAAAGTAAAATATATGCACTCGGATATTGATACTTTGGAGCGTGTAAATATAATTCACGGTTTAAGAGTCGGCGAGTTTGATGTTCTTGTTGGAATAAATTTGTTGAGAGAGGGACTTGATTTGCCAGAAGTTTCTTTGGTTGCAATTTTGGAAGCTGACAAAGAAGGATTTCTTAGAAGCCGTCGGTCTCTTATCCAAACAATTGGTCGAGCTGCTAGAAATATTGAAGGACGAGTTATACTTTACGGTGATGTTATGACGGACTCAATGAAAGCTGCCATAGAAGAAACAGATCGAAGACGGAAAAAGCAAGTCGAATATAATACTTTTCATCACATCGACCCAAAAAATATTGTTCGAAAAGTTTCTGAAGAACTTTTGAATTTGGATTATGGGCTTCCACTTAAAGATATTAGAAAAAGCGAAGACAAAAATTTCAAAAGTATTTCAGATATAGAAAAAGCGATTAAGAGAATTGAGAAAGAAATTACGCAACTTTCCAAAGAATTAAATTTTGAACAAGCGATAACAAAAAGAGACGAAATGAATCAGCTTAAAAAATTATTGCTAGAATTTTAATTTGAATTCTAATTTTAATTTAAAAAATATAAAAATTTAAAGATAAAAAATTATAACCATAAAAATATATAAAAAACTAAATACAAGAGAATAAAAAAAAGTTAAGGCAAAAATTTTGCTTTAACTTTTTTTCTCGGGAAAACTATTTTATTTTTTTTTCTTATTTTTAGGTGCAACTTTTTTTCTATTTCTCGAAGTAATTTTTGAAGCAGAAAATTTTTTTAATGATATATAAATTTCAGGTCGAAATTATTTTTTTTAAATATAAATTTATATTAACTCTAAATTAATTTGTTCTCTTTAATTTTATTTTGTATTAATCTTTAACTCTTCCACTTTTGGTATAAATTATTGACTCGATTTTTTCAATACTTAAAATATTTTTCACTCTTCCTATTACGCATATCCCAACTTGATCGGCAATCTCCAGTGCCAAATCACTCGGTACACTCATGGATACAACAATCGGAATTTTTGCCTGAACAGCTTTGCTTATCATATCAGAAGAAATCCTACCAGTAACTATTATCATAGAATTTTCAAAGTCTATTTTTTTTTTGAGACCATCACCAATAACTTTGTCAACTGCGTTATGCCGCCCAATATCTTCGTGTAAAATATTTATATTTTTAATGTCAGTCAAAAAAGCCTCGTGCATTCCAGCAGAAGTTTTTGTTACAGAAGATAGCCCCAACATTTCACTATATTTTTTTGCTAGCTGATTTTTTGTGATAGAAAAATTACTTGTGAGATGAAATTTTTCCTCACTCATTAATTTTTCCAAATTTACTTTTGACCCACTAAAACATGAACTAAAAAGTATACTCTCAAAACTTTGATCTTTTTCGTCTGAAATTTTTTGGCTTGAAATATTTTCGCTAATATTATTTTTACTAGAAATTTTTTTATTTATAATAACAGAAATTTTTTTGCTAGAATTATTATCACTCACACCAACTCCAATAATTTCATCAAGAGACGACAAAACACCAGCAGAAAAAAGATGACCAATTCCAAGCTCCTCCAAATTTTTTGGCGAGCACATGAACGTCAAAATTTTTTCCCCATTCACAAAAAGTGTAACAGGAGATTCAGTGCAAATATTTTTCATGTAAAGACCTCATTAATTTTATTTTTTTAAATTTTTTTAATTTTCTTATATTTATTTTTAGTAAAATATTTTAAATTTTTTCTATGCGAACAGCTGTAACTTTTATCTCAGGGATATC
>JBOFDW010000089.1:0-7522 GCA_051647385.1 Fusobacteriaceae bacterium | reverse complement strand
CTTTCCCTAACCCAAGTGGGACTCGCACTTCTTACGCAGGAAGTTTTACGACGAGTTTTTAGACCTCTCCAAAATCAGAGACCACCAATGCTTTTCTTAAAGCACCCAAACCGGCTAGATTCGAATCCATACTCTGGGAAAAAATTATTTTAACTTCAAATAATTTTCTCACGCCGCACCGATTATTCCTTTAAGCCCTAGGAACGTTCAAGCATGCCTGAACAATTTTTGTTTCATATTTGGCGTAACTTTGTCTTGGAAATATTCCTCCTCAATATTAATAATTAATTCTATAAAGATAATATACGATAATAATTAAAAGATGTCACGTTTATTTAGGTGCAAGAAAATCTTGCACCTATTTTAAAAAAACAAAAAAAATTAACCAATTATATAATTTTCAAGACCGTTTATATGAAAAGAGTTGCTAGCCAAAAATTGTGATGCTATAATTTTTTATTCAAACATATTTTGGAAGGAGGCTTAAAAATAGAAGTTTTATAAATTTTATGTAGAAGATAAAAACGTATTTGTACTGCTGATGGAAAAAATTATAAAAATAAAATAAGGAGGTTTCAAATGTTAAAACGTTTTTTAAATGTAGGTGTTATGGGGGCGACTATTTCGATAATGACTTCTTTGTTCACATCACTTTTTATTTCTTATATATTTTTTAATGACGGAAAATTGCATATGGTAAGTAATGCACTTATTTCAAATAAAAATTCTGAGATTTCGGCTTTTATTTTTCAGATTGTAGTAGCAGGAGTTGCTGGATTTTTAGTTTCATGTGTGGCAACAATAATTTTTGAAATTGATAGAATTAAAATAATTTTCAAATATATTTTAAGTGCAATAATAAATTATGGAATATTTATTTTGGTTGCAATTCTTTGTGAATGGGGAACATTTAAAAATAATAAATCTGTAATTTATTTTACTGTTATATGGTTTTCAATTTATTTTATAATATGTTTTGCAATTAATATTAGTAAAAAAAATATTTTTGAAGAAAGAAATAAAAAGTTACAAAAAAATAATTAAAAATAAAATTTTTATTCAGAAAATTAATATTCAAAAATAAATTAACCGTATATATATTTTATAAGACCGATTATATGAAAAAGGTTGCCAGCAAAAAATTGTGATGATATAATTTTCGTATTCAAACATATTTTTTGAAGGAGAACTCAAAATGGAAGTTGAAATAAAAATTGATCCAAAGGTGACGGCAACAAAAATATCAGTCATCACAAATGAAGTGACTCCAGAAATCACAAAAATAATTGAGATGTTAAAACAAAAGCCATATAAAATTGCGAGTTATGATTCTGAGAACGAAATAATATTATTGGAGCCAGACGAAATTTATAAATTTTATGCGGAAGACCAAAATGTATTTGCACTGCTGCGAGAAAAAATTGTAAAAGTAAAGCACCGCCTCTATGAACTTGAAATATTATTTTCTGGAACAAGTTTTGTGAGAGTTTCAAATTCTGAAATAGTTAATTTTGATAAAGCGAAAAGTTTGGATATGAGCATGACGGGAACAATTGGGATTCATCTTGATAACGGAAAAAAATCTTATGTGTCAAGACGATTTATGAAAAAAATTAAAGAACATTTAAAAATAAAATAAGGAGGTCTCGAATGTTAAAACGTTTTTTAATTGCAGGTATGATAGGAGCGAATATTTCGATTATGACCTCTTTGATTATATTAATTTTTATGTCTTACATATTTTCTCCTGACGGAAAATTATACATGGTAAGTGACGCACTTATTTTAAATAAAAATTCTGAAATTTCGGCTGTTGTTTTTCAATTTGTTATTGTTGGAATTGCAGGATTTATAGTTTCATGTGTGTCAACAATAATTTTTGAAATTTCTAAACTGGGAATAATTTTACAATTTTTTTTCAATGCAGTAATAAATTATGGAATATTTCTTGTGGTTGCTATTCTTTGCAAATGGGGAATATTTGAAAATAATAAGTCACTAATTTTGTTCACTGTTATATGGTTTGTAATTTATATTATAATATGCGTGGGATTTTTCATAAGTGAAAAAAATTCTGTGTTGGAAATAAATAACAAGCTAAAAAATCATAAGAATTAAATGGTTTAAAATATTTATAGAAAATTTGTTATTAAGGAGATAATTATGAAACATGAATGGAGAAAGAACGAAAAAGAAGTTTACTTACCAAAGCAAAATCCTACATTAATAAACATTCCCTCATATAATTATTTTATTATTAAGGGAAAAGGTAATCCCAATAGTGAAGAATTTAGCGAGAGAATTGGTGTTTTATATTCATTGTCATATGCGATAAAAATGTCACCAAAAAAAGGAATTGTACCAGATGGATATTTTGAATATACTGTTTATCCTCTTGAGGCAATTTGGGATAAAACAGAAAATGTAAAATCAGATGAAACACTTAATAAAGATAAATTAATGTACACGATGATGATACGGCAACCAGATTTTGTTACAGAAAAATTTGCATTACAAACTATTGAGTCTGTAAAAAAAAATAAGCCACATATATTACTAGAGGATGTTTCTTTTGTAAAAATTAATGAAGGTCTGAGTGTACAAATGTTACATGTCGGCTCGTATGATGACGAACCTATAAGTTTTAAAATGATGAGTGATTTCTGTGACACGAATAATCTTAAAAGATCGGTAGATACTCATCGAGAAATTTATATTTCTGATCCTAGAAAAGTATCTCCTTCAAAGCTTAAAACTACTTTAAGATATAATGTCCATCATAACAAATAAGCTTAAAATTCTAATTTTAGAGTTTTAATTTTAAAAATAAAAAATTACAGGAGGTTTTTATGAAAAAGATTTTAGCGGTATTTATTTTTAGTTTTACTTTTATTTTTTCAAATGTTTTATTTGCAGAGGGTGAAAAATTTTCTGGAACTTCAGATTTTTTTATGCAAGTAAAAGCTGGTGGAGATTTCTTAGGGGCATACAGAACTATTGACAATGAAAAAACTTCAGGACTTGGATATTCCGCAGCGTTACATTCTTTCTGGGGATTTAAATTTGAGAATGGAGATGATTTATATCTTGGAGTTGGAATTGCTTACCAAAAACAGCCAAATCAATTTGAATTTAATGGAGAAAAAATTGAGCAGATTACAACCATACCATTTTATTTTGTGCTAAGAAATTCTTTTAATATTGGTGGAGAGTTTAGACCATTTATGGAATATCATCTTGGTCATGGGGCAGTTGTACAAAGCCAAAAAAATTATAATGTTATACCTGGATTTTATTTTGCGGTTGGTGGTGGAGTAGAATATAAGAATATAACTTTGGATATAATGTACATGTATAACGACCAGTATTTAAAAGTGAAAGATCAAAATTTAGCTTCAAATATTATGTATAGTCGTGGAATAATTTCTCTTGGTTACAAATTTTTCTAAAAATTAAATTTTAATTTTAAAGATTTAAAAAATAAAAAAATAAATTTTCTTAGACAACGGCGACTAAAAAAAGTTGCTGTTGTTTTTTTATTTTGAAAAAAATTCGAAAAAATATTAAATAATATTTGAAAATATTTTTCTTATTATTATTTTGATAATTATGTTATAATATTTTTATCAAGGTCAAAGATACAAAGAAAAAAATAAAAAAGCAGGTGAGAAATTTGCAAAAAATAATGTTTGGCACAGCACACAAAGAAGTTATGGATATGATTCAACCAATCGCACAAGTTATGGGAGTACATATTGAGTTGGTCGATAGAAATGGAATCAGAATTATTGGTTCAGGATTATATAAATATCGAATTGGCGATCAGATTAATGAACTTGTTTATAATAAAGTTTTGAAGGACGAAAAACTTGTTATCGTAGAAAATCCTGGCAATCATTCTATTTGTAAAGGTTGCACTACAAGTATTGCTTGCATGCAAAAACTTATTATGGGAGCACCGGTTTATTTTAAAAATGAAGTTATCGGCGTGCTTGCTTTTTTATGTTTTGACGAAAATAAAAAAAATATTATTTTGAATGATGTGGATAATTACGGTCAAGTTTTACAAAATCTTGGTGACAGTATTTCGGCTCGTTATTATCAAAATGATTTTAAAGAAGTCTATCAAGAATTATTCACGCAAATTGGAAAAGCTGTTCTTATAACTCGAGAGGACGGAATTATTTTGGAATATAATCGTTCGGCTCATGTTATATTTTCAAAATTGCAAGAACTTGAAGGTAAAAAAGTTTTTTTAGAAAAAGAAGTAAAAGAAGACGAATTTAAAATTTCAATTTCAGGAATAGAAGTCCGTGTAAAAGGTCATGTCAATACTACAAAAGACGGAAAAGTTATTATAATTTTTTCTAGTATAGAAGAGCATGAGCTGAAAAAAATGAGTGACGGAATTCTTCTTGGAAAATCAAAAGTTGTCATGAATCTCGGCAAAAAATTAAAAAAAGTTTCTGAAACAGGCACGAGTATTTTAATAACTGGAGAGACTGGAACTGATAAAGAAATGTTTGCCAAATGGATTCATAATCTTTCAAACAGAAAAAATCAAAAATTTGCTTATATAAATTGTCGTGAAGAAAAACCAGAAAATCTTGGAGCAAAAATTTTTGGAGCTGGACTGGATATTAATTTGGAGCTTGGACTTTTTGAAACGGTGGACAAGGGTACAGTTTTTTTGGATGAGATAGATTGTTTGCCCATTAATTTGCAAAAAAAATTATTGTATTTTATAAATACTTCAAAAATTTTGCCGGTAGATAGAGAAGAAGAAATCGAAGTTGACGTGAGAGTCATTGCAGGAACTAGAAATGATTTGATAGACTTGATAAATAAAAATCTTTTTTTGGAAAATTTATATTATAAATTAAGTTCGATGATTATAGAAATTCCAAGCATGCAATATAGAAAAGATGACATGGATGAAATTATAGATTTTCTAATTGAACGTTACGAAAAATATTATGAGAAAAAAATTAAAGGGGTAGATGCAAAAGCAAAAAGAATTCTCATAGAATATGATTGGACAGGAAACTGGAAAGAAATAGAAAATACTATAAAACTTATAGTTGACTTGACTGAAGAAGGCGGAACTATAACTGAAGAATTAATTCCAGAAAGTATAAAAATAAAAAAGAATAATTACATGCGAAATTTTAAAAAAATAAGAAGATTATCTGAAATAGAAAGAGAGGAAATTATAGCCGCTCTTTCACAATTTGGTTTTGAAACTGAAGGCAAGAGACGAGCTGCTGCTAAATTAGGAATTGGTATAGCAACTTTGTATCGTAAGATAGAAAGTTATCAAATCGATAAAAAAATGATTTCAGGAGAGTAGCATGACCTAAAAATAAATACTTCTATAAAAAAATAAGATATCAAAATTTTTATCATAAAGATAGAATCAAAAGATATTTTATTTTTTTTGTTCAAAAAAAGAAAGAGTGTGTCAAAAAAAAGAGTGACATAAAAAAATTTATTGTGAGACAATTAAGAAGTAGAAATTTTAAAATAGACTAGGAGGAAAAATTATGGACAAATTTATTAAGTGGGAAAAAAATCATCTCCCAAAAGCCGCAGACAAAAATTGCGCAAATATTCTGTCAGTGGAAGAGGTGACGAAGGCAAGAAAATTTCATGAAAGTTTTCCTGAGTATTCTGTTACTCCACTTGCAAATTTAAAAAATCTTGCGAAAGCTTTAGGACTAGGAGGAATTTTTGTAAAAGATGAATCTTACAGATTTGGACTTAATGCATTTAAAGTTTTGGGTGGCTCTTATTCTATGGGAAAATATATTGCTCAAAAACTTGGAAAAGATATTAGTGGTCTTGGATATAAAGAATTAATTTCAAAAGAAGTTAAAGATAAAGTTGGAACTATAACTTTTTATACGGCAACAGATGGAAATCACGGAAGAGGAGTTGCTTGGACAGCAAATAGACTTGGACAAAAATCTGTTGTTTATATGCCAAAAGGTTCGGCACAATTTAGACTTGAAAATATTAGAAAAGAAGGAGCGGAAGCTTCTATCACAGATATGAATTATGATGACGCAGTTAGACTTGCTGCTAAAAATGCAAAAGAAAATAATGGACTTGTAGTTCAAGATACAGCTTGGGAAGGTTACACAGAAATTCCTACTTGGATTATGCAAGGTTATGGAACGATGGCTCTTGAATCTGTTGAGCAATTAAAAAAAGAATCAGTTAATAAACCAACTCACGTTTTTGTTCAAGCAGGAGTTGGCTCACTTGCAGGTGGAGTTCAAGGCGTTGTTGTAAATGCTTGGGGACCAGATGTAAAAGTTGTAGTTGTAGAATCAAACTTGGCGGATTGTTTATATAAATCTGCAGTTGCAGGAGATGGAAATCCTCGTGTTGTTGGTGGAGATATGCAAACAATAATGGCTGGACTTGCTTGTGGAGAACCAAATATTATTTCTTGGGAAATTTTGAAAACTTATTCGGCAGCTTTTGTATCTTGTCCTGATTGGGTTGCTGCAAACGGAATGAGAATTCTTGGAAATCCTTTGAAGGGTGACGACAAAGTTATATCTGGAGAATCTGGAGCAGTTACAACTGGATTAATTTATGAAATTATGACAAACCCAGAATATAAAGAGCTTAAAGATTATTTGGCTATGGGAGCTGACTCAAAAATTCTAGCTTTCTCAACTGAAGGGGATACTGACCCAGATAAATATAGAGAGATAGTTTGGAGCGGGACTTATGCAAGTGAAAAAGTTTGTTTACCAAAATTAAAATAAAAATATTTTTAAAATAAAAAATTACAATTCAAAAAAATTTCTCAAATTAAGATTAATAAGTTTTTTATAAAAATAAACTTAAAAAATATTATGGGAGAAAAAAGATGACTGGGAAAAAGCTAAGGGAAAAACTTAAAAGTAAACCTAAGAGAAAAAAAGAACCGGGTCTTTATTGTTGTGAGAAACCTGGCTGAAAAGTTTTAGTGTGCTATTTTTAGTAGTGAACTAATATTCTTAGGAGTGGTGTCATGAAAAAGAAAATTGTAATTGCTCTTGGAGGAAATGCTTTAGGAAACAACTTGAAAGAACAAATGGAAGCTGTAAGAACAACTTCTAAATCTATAGTTGATCTAATTGAAGCAGGACATCAAGTAGTCTTAACACATGGAAATGGTCCACAAGTTGGAATGATAAATCTGGCTATGGAACAAGCTGCAAGTGTTGATTCAAAAATTCAAAAATTACCAATGTCAATGTGTGTTGCAATGAGTCAAGGATACATTGGTTATGATTTACAAAATGCTCTAAGAACAGAATTGCTTTCAAGAAAAATTAATATGCCGGTTTCAACTATTGTTACACAAGTCGTAGTAGATAAAAATGCTCCTGAATTTAAAAATCCAACAAAACCTATTGGAAGATTTTATACAAAAGAAGAATCAGATAAGTTGGTTGCGGCTGGAGCTACTATGAAAGAAGATTCAGGAAGAGGATACAGATTTGTAATTGCTTCTCCAAAACCA
>JBOFDW010000088.1:0-6815 GCA_051647385.1 Fusobacteriaceae bacterium | reverse complement strand
TCAAAAAAAACTTATTTGGAAATTTTGCATCGTGATGTGAATAAAGGTTCAGCACTTTTAAAAATTTTGGAAACTTTTAATATTCCAAAGGAAAATGTTGCAGCTTTTGGAGATGAACTCAACGATAAAGAAATGCTTTTTGCGGTAAAATATGGCGTTGTAATGGAAAATGGAAATCCAAAATTAAAAGAAATTGTGGCACATAAGACTCACAGCAACAATGAAAATGGAATTGTAAAATTTGTTTCTGATATTATGCCAAAATTAAAAGAGGGAACAATTTTAAGTAAACTTTATAAAAATAGGACTCACAGAACTTTTTATAAAAGTAAAATTTCTGAAGAAGAATTACGATATATGATTCGTGGCGGAAGAGTTGCTTCTTCAAGCAGAAATTCCCAAGATACAAGATATTTTTTTGTAAATTCTGACGAAAAAGTAAAAGAAGTTTTTGCAAATACAAAATGGGCTGGGGCTCTTCCTGATTGGAATCCTATATTTGAAGAAAGTCCTTCGGCTTATATTGTACTTTGCTCAAAAAAAGAACTTGAAGTTTCTGAGTCAGAATTTTATTTTAATATGGGTTATGCAAGTTCTAATATTCGCCTAATTGCAAATGAACTTGGATATGGAAGTTGTGTGCTTGCTGCTTTTGAAAAAGAAAAAGTTGAAAAAATAATTGGACTTTCTCCAGAATATAAATCTCATTTATTAATAGGATTTGGAAAGCCGAAAGATAATGTGAAAATTGTACCTGGAAAAATTGGTGAACTAAAATATTATAGAATAGACGAAAATAATTATGTACCAAAACTTTTATTGGAAGATTTAATTTTAGGAATAATTTAAATTTAAAATATTTGTGAATATTTATTGATTTTATTATTCGCAAAGTTTATAATAAAAATATGTTACAAAAAATTTATAGGGGGTACACAGATGATTACGTTTTTGGTTTCACTAGTTTTACTAATCGTTGGTTATTTTGTTTATGGTTCATATGTTGAAAGAGTTTATGGTGCTGATGATTCTAGAATAACTCCATCAAAAAGAATGCCTGATGGTGTTGATTATGTTGAGATGGGATGGACGCGAGCTTTTCTAATTCAATTTTTAAATATTGCAGGAACTGGTCCAATATTTGGAGCGGTGGCTGGAGCTCTCTGGGGACCAGCTGCATTTATTTGGATTTTGTTTGGATGCATTTTTGGTGGTATGGTTCACGATTATATGAGCGGAATGCTTTCTCTTAAACATGACGGAATGAGTATCACTGAAATCGTCGGAGAATATTTAGGACCAATTATAAAAAAACTTTTCATTCTTCTTTGTATAATTTTATTAATACTTGTTGGAGCAGTTTTTATAACGAGTCCCGCAGATATTTTGACAAATCTCACAGGATTAAATAAATATATTTGGGTCGTAATTATAGTTGCATATTATTTAATCGCAACTGTTTTGCCAGTGGATAAAGTTATCGGAAAAATTTATCCGATATTTGGTGCTTCACTTCTTATAATGGCTGTAGGAATTTTTGGCGGAATGTTTATTACAGGAAAAGCTATGCAGTTACCTGAGTTCACTTTTGCAAATCTTCATCCAAAAGGAACTCCAATATTTCCATTTTTATTTTTATCAATTGCATGCGGAGCTATTTCTGGTTTTCATTCAACACAATCTCCTATGATGGCGAGATGTATAAAATCTGAAAAAGAAGGTAAAAAAGTTTTTGCAGGTGCTATGGTTTCTGAAGGAGTCGTTGCTCTTATTTGGGCGGCAATTGCAATGTGTTATTTTGATGGAACGCAAGGACTTTCGACTGCTGGTTCTGCTCCAATAGTTGTCAATACAGTTTCAATGGGAATGTTGGGAAAAGTTGGAGGAATTCTTGCTTTGCTTGGAGTTGTTGCTTGTCCAATCACAACTGGCGATACAGCTTTTAGAAGTGCAAGACTTATCGTTTCAGATTTATTTAAGTTCAAACAAGGTCCAATACAAAATAGATTTCTAATTGCAATTCCTCTTTTTGTTTGTGGTGTTGGACTAACTTTTATTAACTTTCAAATTTTGTGGAGATATTTTGCTTGGGCAAACCAAACAATTTCTATTTTCCCGCTTTGGGTTGCTACAAATTTTCTCTATAAAAACAAAAAAAATTATTTCATAACTTTGATACCTGCAATATTTATGACTCTAGTTACAATTTCTTATATAGTTCAAGCTCCAGAAGGATTAGGTTTAAAAAGATCGTTAGCAACATTAATTGCTTTTGGAATTGGAATAATTGCAACCGTAATATTTTTTGTTACAAACAGAAAATATATGGCGCTTAAAAAGAAAGGGGCATAAAAATTATAATAAAATTAAAAAAAATTTCAATATTAACATTAGTATTTTTCGCGTTAATTTCTATATTTATTATTGGATGTGGAAAAAAAGATATATCAAAAAAATATTTGATTGTTGCTCAAGAAGGTGAACCAAAAACTTTAGATGTTCACATGGAAAATAAAGGTTTTCCTTTGAGAGTCAATAAACAAATTTATTCTAGACTTGTGGAAGCAGATGGAGATTTAAAAATATTTGCAGGTCTTGCTGAGTCATGGAAATATATTGACGACAGCACGATTGAATTTAAACTTAGGCAGGGCGTAAAATTTCATAATAATTATGATTTTACTGCTGAAGATGTAAAGTTTTCCTTTGAGAGAATAAAAAATTCTCCACAAGTTGCAAATATTCTGCCAAATCTTAAAGTTGAAATAATAGATAATTACACAATAAAAATTATTACTATGTCAAAAGATTTAAAAACAAAAATTCCTTTTGGACCTTTGTTGGCTCATTTATCACATCCAGCTATGAGTATTGTAAGTAAAAAACTTCTTACAGAAAATCCAAATGCTTTAAAAGAAATTCCAATAGGGACTGGACCTTATAAATTTGAAAGTTGGCAAATTGGAGACAAAATAACTCTCGCTCGAAATGATAATTATTTTCAAGAGCCAGCTAAATTTGAAAAATTAATATTTAAAAATATTCCAGAAGCATCAAATAGAATGATTGGACTTGAGACTGGAGAACTTGATATTGCTCTTACGATTTCAAATTTTGACGAGAAATCTTTGTCAGCAAATAAAAAATTAAAAGCACTGAAAAAACCTTCTCTATCTTATTCTTATCTTGGAATAAATAATGAGAATCCAAAATTTAAAAATAAAAAAGTTCGTGCAGCTTTAAATTATGCTATAAATAAACAGGCATTAATAGATGTTGTATTGGACGGGCAAGGAATTATTGCAAATTCTCCAATAGCTCCCGGAGTTTTTGGATATACTGCAAAAACTAAATCTTATCCTTATGATTCACAAAAAGCTAAGCAACTTTTAAAAGAAGCTGGTTTTGAAAAAGGTTTTAAAACTAAAATTACTATCTTACCTTCAGAACAACAAACGGCTACAATAATCCAGTCTAATTTAAAAGATGTAGGAATAATTGCTGAAATAGATTCACGAGATCCAAGTGCATTTTTTGAATTTACTGCCTCAGGAAAGAAGGAACTTTTTTTGAGTAGTTGGGGGGCAGTTACAGGGGATGCAAATTATGGACTCTATGATATGTATCACTCAACATCTCGTGGGGATATTGGGAATCGAGATTTTTATTCTAACAAAGAAGTTGATAAACTTTTGGAAGATGGAATAAAAATTATAGACCAAGAAAAAAGAAAGAAAATTTATGAGAGAGTTCAAGAAATAATTGTTGATGACGCTGCTGATGTAATGCTATTTTATCGAACTTTAATTGTTGGAACTCAGACAAATATTGAAGGATTAAATATTCATCCTACAACTCTTCATGATTTCTATCCAGTTTATAAAAAATAAATATATATTAATTTAATAATTTTATAATTTATAAAGAAAAACATAAATATTTTATAAAAAAATTATAAATAAATTAAATATAAAAACACAAAAATCACTGTTAAATTATGCAGTGATTTTTTTTAATTTTTTTATTTTACAAATATTTAGATATAAAAATTTGTCTAAAAATACTTTTTGGTATATAATTAATAATATAATTAATAATATAAATAAAATATAAATAAAAATATTAAATTAAGAAAATTTTATTACTTCATATTTCTTCATATTAAAAAATTGATTTCAAATAAAAAATATAGTGAAAATTTAAAATTTGGTGTATAATACTCAAAAGAAAAAATTCTATTTAGGGAGTTTGTATGAAAAAAAGTTTTTTTGTCTCAGCTTTTATTTTTATTTCTTTATCTTTTTTTTCTTATCAAAATAGTTTCGCTATAAATAAAACAAATATAATAAGAGACCAAAATTTTAGTTCTCCCATTGACGATAAAAATTGGAAAATTGGTCGTAGAGCTGGAGCAGATGGAAAATATTCTGCTAAAAACGGAATATTTGAAATGACATCTTTAAACCCAGATGTCAGTGAAGAATATAATTTACAACTCTTTCAAGAAAATATAAACCTTGTTGAAGGCGGAATATATAAACTTTCTTTTGAAGCTGAAGCTATAAAAGAAGAGCAATTTTATGTAAAACTTGGTGGAAATAAAGATTCCAATGGAAAAACTTTTCTTTATAAAAAACTTTCTATTACTCCAAAGTTTCAAAGATACGAATATCTTTTTTCTGTTGATAATAAAGAATCGAATGCAAGATTAGAATTTTGGTTCACAAAAGTAAAAAGTCTTGGACGAATAAAAAATATTTCTTTACTTCTCATAGATACAAAAAGTTCTGCTAGCAAAAAAACTATTGAAAGTAGAGCAACAGAAGATTTTAAAAATTTAGTTTGGGTTGCTGAATTTAATAATGAAGGAGCTCCAAATAAAGAAAAGTTTACTTATGAAATTGGTGGTGGTGGCTGGGGAAATAAAGAACTTCAATATTATACTACTGATTTAAAAAACTCTTATGTGAAAGATGGTAAATTACATATCGTTGCAATAAAAGAACCGTACAAAGGAAATTCTTTTACTTCAGCAAGACTCACAACAAAAGGAAAAGCAACAATAAAATATGGTAAAATAGATATCTATGCAAAACTTCCTACTGGAAAAGGAACTTGGTCAGCATTTTGGTTATACGGACGTGGCAAAAAATATTCTGAGATAGATATTATGGAACACGTTGGTGCTGAAACGGGAATCATACATTTTTCCACACATTCAACTTTACACCTTTGGGACACAGAGCGTCATCGGACATCTTCAATAACAGTAGAAGAAATCGGGACAAAATTTCATCTTTACAGTATCGAATGGACTCCAGAATATATAAAAGGATTTGTCGATAACATAGAATATTTCAATGTATTCAAAAAAGATATTGATCCAAATCTTTGGGAGTTTGACGAACAAATGTTTTTGGTTTTTAATTTAGCTGTTGGTGGGACTTGGGGTGGAATGTCTGGCGTTAATGACAAATCTTTTCCGCAAGAAATTGTAATTGACTATGTAAAAGTTTACGATTACAAAAAAAATTAGGGGTGAATAGTTGTGGCAGAAAATATTTCCATTAATTTTGAGAAAAAAAAATTTTTACTTAATAGAAATAAAATAAAAATTATTATAAGTTTAATCGCAGCTTTTTTATGGGCTGCATTTTCTTATTGGATTGCCAGAAGATGGATTGCAGATTTTGATCCTTACGCTCCGCCTTTTGTTGCTCATTATGTGGTTTTTACAATTGCAATTATTCCTGGATTTATGAATATGTTTTTGGTTTCTATGATTCTTGTTAAAAAAAATTGGATTGAAGATACAAAAGAAGAATATGAATTTTCTAAAAAAGATTATCCTGAAGTAGATATTTTAATAGCCGCAAGGAATGAATCTGCAAATATAGAAAAAACTATAAATTCAATTTTGAGTAACGGATATAAAGGTAAACTAAATATTTTTTGTATAGATGATGGTTCCACAGATAAAACTTTTGAGCTAATGCAAAAATTTAATATTAAAAGTTCGTCGAATATAAAAAATATTGGTAAAGCCGCTTCTCTGAATAAACTTTTGCCTCTTACCACTGGAGAAGTTATAATTACTGTGGATGCAGATAGTATTCTTGGAGAAAATGCTTTAAATAATATAGTTGAAACTTATATGATACATGAAAATATTGTCGCAGTTGCTGGAAATATAAAAACTATTAACGATAAAACTTTCATGCAAAAGTTACAGAGATATGATTATGAGCTTGCAATTTTCGCTGTAAAAACTACTCAAGGAATGTTAAATGGAGTTCTGGTTGCTCAAGGAGCTTTTAGTTTGTATAGCGGAAAACATCTTAGAGAAGTTGCTTACAAAGAAGTTGTCGGTGAAGATATTGTTTTGACTTGGAAACTTTTGGAAGATGAAAAAAATATTATTTTGTATGATAAGTTTGCAATTTGTTACACAAATACTCCAGACACTTTAAATAAATTCTATCGACAAAGGATTCGTTGGGCGAGGGGAATGATAGAAGGATTTAAACATTCTCCAAAATTATTTATGACTAAAAGATTTTCTGCTGGATTTATTTACTGTAATTTTTTATTTCCATTGCTTGATTTTTCATTTGTATTTATTTATTTACCGGCACTTATATGGGCACTTGTTACTATGAAATCAAATCTGATTGTCGGACTAATAACTTTTCTTGTAGTTCCTCTAGGAATTACTCAAAATTTATTAATTGCAAGAAAAAATAGATGCAAGCTTGACTGGTATTTTATTCCTTTCACTTTAATTTACTGTATCTTTAATCAAAGTGCAAGCTTGA
>JBOFDW010000087.1:0-7468 GCA_051647385.1 Fusobacteriaceae bacterium | reverse complement strand
TTGCTCGTGAACTTGATATTCCTGTAATTGCTCTTTCTCAACTTTCTCGTGCACCAGAATCTAGAGGTGCTCATGAAAAAAGACCTGTACTTTCAGATTTGAGAGAATCTGGAGCAATCGAACAAGATGCAGATATAGTCTTATTTTTGTATCGTGACGAATATTATAATCCCGACACACCTGACAAAGGAATCACAGAAATTATTATTGGGAAACATCGGAGCGGTCCAACTGGAACTGTGAAGTTGAACTTTTTGCCAGAGCTTACAAAATTTACAGATTATACGGATAGGGTCGAATAAATTATGAAAAAAATTGATCTGTCAGCTCCAGCAGAAAATTTGGAAAAATTAAAAATTGCAATAAATCTTGGTGCTGATGTTTTTGTTGGTGGAAAAATTCTTAGTATGAATTTTGGTAATCAAAAATTTTCAGATGAAGAACTTATTGAAGCTGTAAATGTTGTAAAGAAAAATAGCAAAAAAATTTTTGTAACTTTAAATGCCGTACCTCAAAATGAAGATTTAGAAATTTTACCAGAATATTTAAAGTTCTTAGAAAAAATAAAAATAGATGGCGTAATAATTTCTGACATGGGAATTTTTCAGTGCGTACGTGATGAAAGTAATTTGAAAATAATTATTCAGACTCACTCCAGCAACACAAATTTTCATTCTGTACAAATGTGGAAAAATCTTGGTGCGTCGAGAATTATTCTTGATAGAGATATTTCACTTGAAGAAATTTTGGAAATACGGTCAAAAGTTCCTGACATTGAACTTGAAGTTTTTGTTCACGGGAATATTTTACTTGCAATATCTGGACGATCTATTTTGAGTAATTATATGACCAAAAAAAATTTAACTTTTAACTCAAGCTCTAATCTAAATTTAGACTCAAACTTGAAAAATCAAAAAAATTCTTATTCTATTATTGAAGAGACGAGACCAAATGAACACATGCCTATTTTTGAAGACGAGTATGGAACTTATATTTTTGGTGCAAGAGAACTTTGCACAATAGAAATTATAAATAAAATTTTGGCTCTTGGAATAAATTCTGTACGAATAGAATCTGTTTTAAAAAGTTCTGAAGATTTAAAAGAAATTATTTCAGTTTATAAAGAAGCCCTAGATTTATATCAAGAAAATAAATTTGAATATCATTCTGAATGGCTCACAAGACTCCAAAAAACTTCCAAATATAATTTTCTGAACTGGTATTAATTTTTTTATTTTTTTTATTTTTTTTTAATTCTTTTAATTTATAAATTATAATTTACGTAAAGCAAATAAAATAAAGGCGGCAAAATGAAACGAGCAGAACTTCTTGCTCCAGCAGGGAATATGGAAAAATTGGAGATGGCATTTCACTACGGTGCGGATGCTGTTTTTTTGGGCGGAAATATGTTTAACTTACGAGCTGGTAGTCATAATTTTTCTGATGAAGATTTAAAAGTTGCGGTTAGTTACGCTCACAATCTGAAAAAAAAAGTTTACGTAGCTTTAAATGTTATTCCACATTCTGACGAGATGAAACTTTTGCCAAAATATGTGAAATTTTTGGATGAAATAAAAGTTGATGGAGTTATTGTTGCCGACCTTGGAGTTTTTCAAATCGTTAAAGAAAATAGCAATTTGAAAATTAGTGTCAGCACCCAAGCTTCAAATTCAAATTGGCGTTCTGTGAAAATGTGGAAAGAACTTGGTGCGTCGAGAATTGTTTTGGCTCGTGAAGTTTCTTTGGAGAATATTGCTATAATAAAAGAAAAAGTTCCAGACATTGAGCTTGAAGTTTTTATCCATGGGGCAATGTGTATGGCAGTTTCTGGTCGTTGCACTCTCAGCAATCACATGACGGATCGTGATGCGAATCGTGGAGACTGTGCTCAATCTTGCAGATGGAATTATAATATTTCAAAGAGCGAAAAAAATTATGAAGAAGAAAAATATCAAGAAAAAGATTTTGAAAATTTTGGAGATAATAATAGTGATAATTTTGAAGGTGATGGTGGATTAATTTTTAATTCAAAAGATTTGTGCACGATAAATATAATAAATAAAATTTTGGATTTGGGAATTGATTCCCTAAAAATTGAAGGTCGGATGAAAGGGATTTATTATGTTGCAAATGTAGTTAAAGTTTATAAAGATGCACTGGACAAATATTATTCTGGAAATTTTGAATTTAATCCACTTTGGATTCGTGAACTTGAAACAACTTCTCACCGCTCTTTTTCAACTGGCTTTTTGCTTGGAACTCCTGACGAAAATGATATTAATTATCAAGACAGAAATTCTTATAGCCAAACTCATCAGCTCGTTGCAAAAGTTACCGAAAAAATTTCTGAGCACGAGTATATTTTAGAAATTAGAAACAGGCTCGAGACTGGTGACAAGCTAGAAATTATAAATCCTACTTTTGGAATAAAAGAAATTATGCTTCCAGAAATGGCTCTCATCACAAAACACGGAGAAGAAAAATCTTTATTTGCAAATCCAAATTCAATCACAAAAATTTATCTTAAAGAAAATTTGCAGCCACTGGATATGATTCGCAAAATAATTAAAAAATAAAAAATTTTATGAAGACTTGGTCGAATATTTTTGGCTTTGCCAAAACGACATCAGATAAATATAGTCGCAAAATAATTTGCTCCTTATTTATTCAAGATCGCTCGCCTTCAAACTTCTTCTCTGAAAAATTTAGGGAGCTGGAAAAATCTTGGAGGAGAAAAATTTAGCTAGGATATTTTCGAGAGCTGAAAATAATTTAAGGGCAAATAATTTTGGAGAGGGAAAAATATCTTATAAAGCAAAAAATACCCATAGGGTATTTTTTGTAAAAAAACTAAAAAGGGATTTAGGAAAATGAAGCAAGCAAAAAGTTTTGCTTACAATATGATTATTACACATTTAGCAAAAAAAATCAAGTATTTTCATTTAAGTTCAAATTTTGTGCAAAAAATTTGGCGGGGATAATTTTATGGAGCTGGGAAAATTACTGGGCAAAAAAAGATTTCTAGGAGAAAAATATTTGGTGGAGAAAAAATATTGGAAGCAGAAAAGATTCAAATTATAAAAAATTTGCGAGACCCTCTGAAATTATCAGGGGGTTTTTTATTTGGTGGAGAAAAAATTTTGGAGAGACAAAACAATTCTAGGAGAAAAATATTTTAAAAGAAATAAATTTTGAGCTGAAAATAAAATATTGGGTGAAAAAATTTTGGATGGGAAAATTTAACGTAATAAATCGAGGGAGCTAAAAAATAAATTAAGAAAATAAATTTGTGGTAAAAAAAATTGAGGGGGAATATTTTTTGGAGAGTAAAAAAATTTAAGAGAAATAAATTTTTATAAAGCAAAAATTTTATGAGGGCTTATCGCTCGCCCTCAAACTCCTTCTCTAAAATTTTTGAGAGGGTGAAATATTTAGCTCAATAATTTTTCGAGAGGTGCGAAAAGTTTTGGCGAGCTAAAAAATCTTTGGAGAAAAAAATTTTGCTAGAATATTTTTTTAGGGCGGAAAAAAATTTTGAGTTGGGGAAAATAGAATTGGATAAAAACTGAAAGTGTGATATAATTTTTATGGTTTTGAAGAAAAAAATACCAAAGGGAGAGCACAATGTCTGAGGAAATAAATTTGAATCAAATTTTTAAAAATACGAGTTATGATGATACAATATTTTCTAAAGAAGAAAAAGAAAATGTAGAAAAAAGAATTTTCAAAAAAAAATTGAATGGAACCGAAACTATATATATAAAATGCCTCAAAAGAAAAAAAGATTTTAAGATTACACCAGAAGAAGTTGTGCGGCAACTTTATCTTGAAAAATTAACTGGAAATTTAGATGGGCAATATGGATATATTTTGGAAAGAATAGATGTTGAAGAAGGAGTTAGTTTTGGGCGTGAAGTAAAGAGAGCAGACATAATTATTTATGATAAGGATGTGAAATCATCAGCGTATATTATTATTGAAGTCAAAAAAACTAATGCTAGAGATGGCAAGGAGCAACTGAAATCTTATTGTCATGCCACAGGTTCTCCCATGGCAGTTTGGACAAATGGAAAAAAGATTTTATATTACCATAGAAAGGATCCAAATTATTTTGAGCCTATAACAGATATTCCAAAAGCTAGTAGTAGTCTAAAAGAACTTTTAGATGAAAAGTTTACTTATGCAAAATTGCAAGAGATAGATAAACTCAACCAACAAATTTCTTTGAAGGAAACAATCTTGGACATGGAAGACGAAGTTTTGGCAAATGCTGGAGTGGATGTTTTCGAAGAAGTTTTTAAATTAGTTTTCTCGAAACTTTTTGACGAGCTAACGTCTTACAGAAATAAAAGAATATTTTTGAGGTTCAGAAATTCTGGTGAAACTGATTCTGAGTTGAAAGAAAAAATTAACAATTTATTTGACGAGGCAAAAAAGAAATGGCACGGAGTATTTGACAAGGATACAAAAATAAATTTATCGCCTTCTCATCTTGCTATTTGCGTTTCGTCGCTTCAAGATAAAAAACTTTTCAATTCTAATCTTGACGTTGTGGACGATGCCTTTGAATATTTAATCGGAAAATCTAGCAAGGGAGAGAAGGGGCAATATTTTACTCCGAGATATGTTATTGATATGTGCGTGAAAATGTTGAATCCACAAGAACATGAAACGATAATTGATACTGCGTCGGGAAGTTCTGGATTTACAATTCACACAATTTTTGACGTGTGGAAAAAAATTCGAGCGAGACTTGGAAAAGAAGATGGAATTGACGGAATGTCTGCGGCTGAAAGATTGCCAGAAGAAACTGATTATGTTCAGAGCAAAGTTTTCTCAATAGATTTTGATGAAAAAGCTGTGCGAGTTGCCAGAACTTTAAACTTGATTGCAGGAGACGGAGAGACAAATGTTTTGCATCTCAACACTCTTGATTATAAAAGATGGGACGAGTGGACGAAGGCGGAAGCTTGGAATAAAACTTATAACGCAGGATTTGAAAAATTAAAAGATTTGAGGGCTGATGAAAAAAGTTTCAAGGAATTTAATTTTGATATTTTGATGGCGAATCCTCCTTTTGCTGGAGATATAAAAGAGGGCTCACTTTTATCTTTGTATTTGTTGGGAAAAAATTCTAAGGGAAAAGCTGAGACAAAAGTCGGGAGAGATATTTTGTTCATCGAAAGAAATTTGAATTTTTTAAAACCCGGTGGACGGATGGCGATAGTTTTGCCACAGGGGCGATTTAATAATTCGTCGGATTTAAAAATCAGAGAATTTATTTCCGAGAGAGCAAGAATTTTGGCGGTGGTCGGACTTCACGGAAATACTTTTAAGCCACACACAGGGACAAAAACTTCTGTGCTTTTTGTGCAGAAGTGGGATAAAGAACTTTGCCCAAAAGTTGAGGACTATAATATTTTCTTTGCCACAATGCAAGAATCGGGCAAGGATAATTCTGGAGAAAAAATTTATGTTCTTGATAAAAATGGTGAGAGGGTAACAGATTCTCACGGACATTTAATTGTCAAGCATGATTTATTTAATCACGACGGAAAAACTCAGGACGGAATTGCAGAAGCCTTTGCAGAATTTGCGAAAAAGGAGAGACTCAGTTTTTTTTGAATAGCCTGCCCTTCGACGAGAAAAAATATAATGAGTTGATGGACAGGCTGGAAGCTGTGGAAGTAAATAGAAATTTATTAGAAAGAACATTTAGGGTAGACTCTGAATTTTATTCAAAAGAAAATCTAAACATAGAAAAAAAGTTACAAAAATTTAATTGTGAAAATTTAACTCAACTTGCGAAAATTTCAGATGGAAATCATATGTCAATTAGTGAAAGTTTTATAGAAAAAGGTATTCCATATTATCGTGGACAGGACATACATAATTTTTTTATAGAAGACTCAACTCCAATTTGTATTGATAGAGAAACTTTTATGAGTTCCACAATAAAAAGATCTCATTTAAAAAAGGGTGATGTACTTCTTTCGATTGTTGGAACGATTGGCGGAGTTTCTCTTGTTGGTTCAGAAGCTGACGCAACATGTAATTGTAAACTAGCAATATTAAGACCAGAAAAAATTGATGGTTATTTTCTAGCTACATTTTTAAAATCAAAATATGGTCAGGTGCAAATAAAAAAATTTACACGTGGTGCAGTTCAGATGGGATTAATTTTAGAAGATATGAGCCAAATTAAAATTCCAGAATTTTCATTGTTTTTTCAAAAAAATATTAGAGATATAATTCATTTCTCAAAAGAAAGTTCCACAAAATCTCAGCTCCTCTACTCCGAAGCAGAAAATATTTTGCTGTCCGAACTCGGACTAAAAGATTTTGATTTTTCCACGAACCCGATTTCCGTGAAAACTTTCAAGGAGTCTTTTTTGAGCTCGGGAAGAATTGATGCAGAATATTATCAGGAGAAGTATGATGAGATTGAGGCGAAAATAAAAAAATATAAAAATGGATTTTTAGCCCTTGAAGATTTTATAGAGAACTACTCAACTGGATTTCCTTTTTCAAGTGAAACTTATTTGGAAAATGGAGAAGGAGTTTTTTTAATAAGAATAAATAATATTACACCAAAAGGTTTGTCACTAGAAAATGCGGCGAAAATTCCAGAGAAAGATATTGAGTTGAGCAAAAAAGATATTATAAAAAAAGGAGATATTTTAATTTCAATGTCGGGAAGTATTGGATTAAGTTGTAGCATAGAAGAAGAAATTGTCGGAGTGATTAACCAAAGAATATTTAGAATTACTCCAAAAAAATTTGATGGAAAAGTTTTGAGCATGTTAATAAATTCTGCTCTTGGAAAAATGCAACTTGATAGAATTGGTACAGGCGGAGTCCAAGTAAATATTTCTACCAACGATATAAAAAAAATATTAATTCCAAATATTCGGGCAGAAGTCCAAAAAGAAATCTCAGACAAAATTCAAGAATCTTTTTCGCTCAGAAAACAATCCGCCGAACTTTTAGAAATTGCTAAGCGTGGAGTTGAGATGGCTATCGAAGTTGGTGAGGAGAAGGCGATGAGTTGGATGGAGATAAAAAATTGAATTTATCGTAGGACAAACCTCGACATAAAATTGTTTGTGTGATATGATTTTTTTATAAAGATAGAAAAAATAAGTTTGGAATAGTTCAAAATATGTGATATAATATCATTTTATATATTTAATTTAAAGGGAGCAAAAAAAATGTGCGTTTACCTTAAATATTCTTCTAAAGAAGAATTCGAAGCAAAGAAAAAAAATGAGTTTGCTGCAAAATTATCTTATCACTTAAAAAATCCTAATGTTGATTTTGATTCAATCATTGCGATTAAAGAAGTTGAGGCAAAAAAAGGTTACGTTACTTTTATGTTACAAGTTGGTTTTGAAAAAGAAATACCAGAAACAATAGAAGACCAATATTATTTTGATAATAGCAATCTTGATGATGTGATATAAGGCAA
>JBOFDW010000086.1:0-6110 GCA_051647385.1 Fusobacteriaceae bacterium | reverse complement strand
TAAAAATTTCTTTCACAGCAGAAGAAAGCCCTTCATCCATCGTGAATCTTTCTCGTTCCCAATCTGGAGACGCACCAAGTTTTCGAAGTTGTTTTGTAATAATTCCACCGTACTGATTTTTCCAATCCCAAACTTGTTCGATAAATTTTTTTCGCCCCAAATCTTCTTTCTTTTTATTTTCTTTGGCAAGTTTTCGCTCCACCATATTTTGAGTCGCTATTCCTGCATGATCAGTCCCAGGCATCCAAAGAGTATTATAACCGCTCATTCTTTTATAGCGGATAAGAACATCCTGCAAAGTATTATTGAGAACATGCCCCATGTGCAAAATTCCAGTAACATTTGGAGGAGGGATAACTATTGAATAATTTGGTTTGTTACTATCCATTGTGGCAGAAAAATATTTATTTTCTTCCCAAACTTTATACCACTTATCTTCGATATCTTTTGGCGAGTAAATTTTTGCTAGTTCTTCTTTTTCCATAAGTCCCTCCAAATATTTTTTTCGAGCCGTTCACCATAATGGCGAACGGCTCGAGAATCTACTTAAAATTACAACGTTCTTTATTTTCATTAAACAATTTTGTTAGTTGCCCTTTATTATTTTCTGCTTCTTCATTAAAAGATAATTTATTCCATGACTTTATAATCTCGCTATTTAAATCTCCCTGATTACATTCAGGTAAAGAAAATTTATATGCAACAATAGTTCCATCATCCATCAAAAATATTCTTGCCTCTCCATTAAAATCTTTAGAAATTCCAATCCGTTTGGTTTCAACTCTCTTTATAAATTGGTTGCAAGAAATCATTATAAATAATAAACTTAAAATAATAAATAGCTTGTTCATCATTCTCCATCTAATACTTTTTCAATGTAATCTAAAATTTCATCACGTCCCATATTAACAAGTGATGAATGAAAAAATACATCGTCATTTTCAAATTCAACTTTTTTCTTTATTTCTTTCATAATCTTAAATTTTTCGTTGGAAGAAACTTTGTCCATTTTTGTAAAAATAATTTTGAATGGAACTTTGAAGTGGTCGAGCCAAGTCAACATTTCAACGTCATCTTCAGTTGGGATTCTTCTGATATCTAAAAGTATAAACACAAACTTTTTCCGAGGGCTTGCCAGATATCTGTTCATAGTATCGCCCCATTCTTTTTTCATTTCTTTTGGAACTTTGGCAAAACCGTAACCTGGCAAATCTACCACGAAAAAATCATTGTTTATCAAAAAATAATTTATAAGCTGAGTTCGTCCGGGTGTCTTACTAGTTTTTGCAAGTTTTTTTCTGTTGGTAATGCAATTTATAAGCGAAGATTTTCCAACGTTCGAACGACCCACAAAAGCAAATTCATATTTACCTAAATGCTCAGGGTAATCTTTTTCATAGACAGCCGACTTGACATACTCAGCTTGTTTTATAATCATTTTGTTTTAGCCCCTTTAAATGCAATTGCCTCCACTTCTTTGTAAGTAGAAACGAAATGCAACTTCATATCTTTTGATATTTCTTGCGGAATTTCTGTTGCATCAGATTTATTTCCTTCTGGCAAAATTATTTCACGAATTCCAACTCTATGCCCACCTATAACTTTTTCTTTCACGCCACCAATAGGAAGAACTTCTCCAGTTATTGTGATTTCACCAGTCATGGCAACATCTTGTCTAATCTTACGATTTGAAACAACAGATAAAAGAGCGGTTGTAATTGCAATTCCAGCTGATGGTCCATCTTTTGGAGTTGCACCTTCAGGAAAATGCAAGTGCAAATTTTTCTTTTCTAAAAATTCCAAATCTTTTATTTTCAAATCCTTTGTGTGAGATTTTATATAAGTGAAAGCAACAGTTGCAGATTCCTTCATCACATCACCAAGAGTTCCGGTAAGAGTCAAAGATCCTTTTCCGTTTCCATCCACTGCAACACTTTGAACTTCAAGAACTGTTCCACCAACAGAAGTCCATGCGAGCCCATTTACAACTCCAAGTTTATAAATTTGCTCACGCATTTTTTCTGGCTTAAATTTTTGAATTCCAAGATAATTTTCTAAATTTTCAGAATTTATTTCAAGCTTCTTTTTTTTCTTTTCTAATATTTCACGAGTAATTTTCCTAAACAAAGTATTAATTTCTCTTTGCAGATTTCTAACACCAGCTTCACGAGTATACTCATTTATAATTTTTAATGTCGTATCATCATCTACTAATATTTCATATTTATCAAGACCATGTTCTTTCTTTGCTTTCTCGATTAAATATTTTTTTGCAATATTTAATTTTTCAATTTCAGTATAAGATGTTAAAGTTATAGTTTCCATTCTGTCACGAAGTGGAGGCGAAATAGGACGCAAATCATTCGCAGTTGCAATAAAGAATACTTTAGACAAATCAAACGGCATGTCAAGATAGTGATCTTCGAAGTGGAAATTTTGCTCTGGATCCAAAACTTCAAGCATTGCAGAAGATGGATCACCACGAAAATCATTTGAAAGTTTATCTATCTCATCAAACAAAATCACAGGGTTTTTTGTACCAGCTTCTTTTATAGCCTTAATTATTTTCCCAGTCATAGCACCAACATAAGTTCTTCTATGACCTCTTATTTCTGCTTCATCTCTTACACCACCAAGCGAAACTCTAACAAATTTTCTGCCCATAGCTTCAGCTATAGATTTTCCAAGAGAAGTTTTTCCAACTCCTGGAGGTCCAACTAGGCAAAGTATTCCACCTTTAATGTCTGGATTAAATTGTTTTACAGCCAAATAATCCAAAATTCTTTCTTTTACATCTACCAACCCATAATGGTCTCTCTCCAAAACTTCACTAGCTTTTTTTATATCTAATAAATCTTCTGTTAAATTATTCCATGGAAGATCTAAAATTGTTTCAATATAATTTCTAGCAACATTTGCCTCAGCAGAATACGATGGCATCTTGCTAAGTTTTGACATCTCAGAATTTATTTTATCGTTTGCATATTTTGGAAGATTAGCAGTTTTAATTTTTGCTTGCAATTCTCCAAGGTCATCTTCAGCACCTTCGCCAAGTTCTTCTTTTAGTGCGTTAATTTTTTCTTTAATAAAGTAATTTTTTTGTGAAGCATTAATCTTGTCTTTTATTCTGTTATCAAGTTTAAGTTCAATTGCTATAACTTCAGTTTCATGAATAAGAATATCCAAGACAAGATTTCCTCTTGCCTCCAAATCAAAAGTATTCAAAATTTTTTGCTTCTCGTCAATAGAAATTGGCAAATGAAAACCAAGCAAATCAAAAATTGAAGGATTTTTTAGTCTTGTAATGTGAGAAATGATTTCTTGCGGAATTTTTGTTTGACCAGCACCAACATACGTTGCCAAATAATCCAAAACTTTTTTCACAAGAATTTCCATTTTCACATCTGGTGTATCTGGTGATTCAACATTTATAATACTATACGCAGCGGAAGAATATCCATCCTCCAATATAATGTTATCAATTATAACTCTATTTTCAGCCTCAAATAAAACACTCATGTAATTATTTTTTAGCATTTTTGTCTCAACTATTCTAGCTATCACTCCAACAGTATGAATTCCTTTAGTTAAATCAGGAGATTCTTCTGAAGATATTCTTTGTGTAGCAAATAATATTTTTGTTTTTTCTTCCACAGCTTTTCTTAGAGAATTGAAACTTGCTGTTCTTCCAACATTTACTATGGTAGTAATTCCTGGAAACACAACTATATCTCTTAGTGGAATGAAAGGTAATCTATTCACTATTTCGCCTCCTTTTGTTTTTCAAAGATAGCTTTTTTGCTATCGTCTACTGCCTCCCTAGTAATTGTTATACGTCTAAGGTCTTTTTGAGATGGGACTGAATACATAAGTTCAAGCATAGTATTTTCTATTATTGCTCGAAGACCTCGTGCTCCAATTTTTCTCTTAAGTGCAAGTTCTGCAATTTTTTTTAGAGCAGTACTATCAAAGTCAAGTTTAACTCCATCCATTTCAAAGTATTTTTGATATTGTTTTATTATAGAATTTTTTGGCTCTGTCAAAATTTGTACAAGAGCAACTTCATCAAGTTTTTGTAATGAAGCAATAATAGGAAGCCGTCCAACAAGTTCAGGAATTATTCCAAATTTTATTAAATCTTCAGGCAAAACATTTTTATAAATATCAAGCTCATCGCTATGAATTTTTTTTGCATGCTGTTCTGAACCAAATCCCAAAACTTTTTTATTTGTACGGGATTGTACAAGTTTTTCAAGTCCTTCAAATGCACCACCAACAATAAATAAAATATTAGTAGTATCTATTAAAAGTGTATCTTGGTTTGGATGTTTACGTCCACCTTTTGGAGGAACACTTGATTCAGTTCCCTCAATAATTTTTAATAGAGCTTGTTGAACTCCTTCACCAGAAACATCTCGAGTGATGGACATGTTCTCAGATTTACGAGCAATTTTATCTATCTCGTCAATATAAATTATTCCTCTTTCTGTAGCTTCGATGTCATAATCAGCAGCTTGTAAAAGTCTGACCAAAACATTTTCTACGTCGTCACCAACATATCCAGCCTCAGTAAGAGTTGTTGCGTCAGCAATGGCAAAAGGAACATGCAAAATTTTTGCCAAAGTTTGTGCCAACAAAGTTTTACCAGAACCAGTTGGTCCAATCAAAAGCACGTTAGACTTTTGAATTTCAACTTCGTTCTTTTTATTTTTCTTCTTATCTTTTTCCAAAGTCTCATTATGATGAAGTCTTTTATAATGATTATAAACAGCAACAGATAAAATCTTTTTTGCCATATCTTGACCAATAACAAAATCATCCAGTTGTTTTTTTACTTGCTCAGGAGTCAAAAGTTTGAAGTCTGGCTTCACAGATTTTTTTGTAGCATCAGGATTTGCCATATCATAATAAGCACCAATCATATCATCTAATTTATCTTGATTAATTTTATCGTCATCATACCCCATCATTTTCATACATTCTTCAACGCAAAAATTACAAATTGAAACTCCAGACGAGCTTGACATCATAGATTCTATTTCAAAATCTTGTCTTCCACAAAAAGAACAAACTTTAGACTTTTTGCTGGGTCTCATAATTTTTTTATCTTTAGACATTTTTCACTCCTCAATTTTTATCTAACAAAAATTTTGTCGATAATTCCATATTTTATTGCCTCTTCAGCAGACATAAAATTATCTCGCTCTGTATCTTTTAAAATCTTCTCTATTTTTTGCCCAGTATTTTTTGCCATAATTTCCGCCAACAAATTTTTTAATTTTAAAATTTCTTTGGCTTGAATTTCTATATCAGTTGCTTGACCTCTAGCTCCACCAAGTGGCTGATGAATCATCACTCTAGAATTTTCAAGTGCAAATCTTTTTCCTTTCGCACCAGCTGCCAAAAGAAAAGCACCCATACTAGCTGCCTGTCCAATACAAACAGTTTGAATGTCAGGCTTCACATAATTCATAGTATCAAAAATTGCAAGTCCAGCACTGATAACTCCACCCGGACTATTAATATACATTATGACATCCTTCTCAGGATCTTCTGCTTCCAAAAAAAGTAACTGAGCAACAATTGCATTGCTAACTTGGTCGTCTATTTCTGTTCCCAAAAAAATAATTCTATCTTTTAAAAGTCTAGAGTAAATATCATAAGCACGTTCTCCTCGACCTGTATTTTCAATTACGGTTGGATTATACATTAAATTTCCTCCTAAATATTATTTTATATCTCTAGATATTTTATCACACAATATGTAGTTTTGGCTACTATGAAAAAGTTTTTTGTTTCAAATTAAAATTTCTGACAAAAAATTATCCGAGAAATAAAAAGAAGCAAACCTAAAATTTAGATTTGCTCCTTAATTTTGTTCTATAATATTTTGTGTTGGTATTTAAAAGTATTATCATCATCGATATGTACACTCAATATATTTTGTTCATCAAAATTATGTTCTCGAATGTGGTGTTATGATATAAATGGTGACAGATTTTATCTTTCAGATTATGTTAAAATATAATATGAAAGAGGAGTTGGTGAATTATGGAAAGAAAAATTTATGATGATGAATTTAAGAAAGAAATTGTAGAGTTGGCAGCATC
>JBOFDW010000085.1:0-4906 GCA_051647385.1 Fusobacteriaceae bacterium | reverse complement strand
ATCAGCAGAATTTAAAAAATGCTATCAACGAACTTGAGATAAAGAAAAAAGTTGCAGAGGCAAATAGAGTTGAGACAAGTTCTTTGACTCCTGCTATACTTACAAAGATGTACTTGGATAAATGGGATGGAAAACTACCACAAGTTGTGAATGACAAAGCTGGTATAATGTATAATTTCAAACAGAATTAATGTATTCAAATAAATAATCAGATAACAACAACTTGCGAGGCGGAAAAATGGCGAGGGTAAAACTTAAAAACCAAAAGAAAAAAAGAGTTAACAAAACTATTAGGAGAGTTTTTTTTTGGGTCGCCATTATTTTTGCCTTATATTTTTTTCGTGATAAGTTTTATAATATTTTTGATGTGATAAAACACGGTGCATATAATGTTCAGACGCAACTTTATATAATGAAAAGAGATATAAGAAAATTCTATTATAAAATTTCATACAAGAAAAAACTTGAAGAATATAACAAAACTTATGAGATACAAAATCTTGGGCTGGAGCTAGAACTTTACACGAAAAAATTTGCCACAGAAGAAAATGAGCGTCTGAAAAAACTTTTGGACTTGAGAGATAAATTACGTAACACAAAAATTGCCAAAGCAAGATTTACAAGCATGACGGATTTATACAAGAGATTTTATATCGAGCTTGGTGAGCCTGATGGAATTCAAGAAGACATGGTAGTCATGATTGGAGATAACCTTGTCGGCAAGATAAAATACGTGCGTGAAAAATATTCCGTGGTGGAAATGTTGACTGACGAGAGACTTCTTGTGAGTGCAACAACTTCACGTGGAATTTTTGGTGTGCTCAGATCCAGCGATGCAAATCTTGGTAAGCTGGAATTTATTCCCTCAGTTGTTCAAGACGATGTGGAAATTGGCGACGATATTTTCACTTCTGGGGTCAGTGATATTTATCCGAAGAATTTATTTATAGGAAAAGTTATTGCGTTAGAGCATACAGAGTCAAAATTTTTGGTGGATAGCGGACTTGATTTGTCAAAAATTACAGAAGTTTTTATTGTGACTAAAAAACCAGTAAAAGTTGGCAGGTAAAAAAATAGAGGTATAGCCAAAAAAGTTAAAGAGAAAAGTTATGGAGAAAATTTAGCAGATAAAATTTTGCTTTTTTTGACAAAGTTATAGATTTGTATTATAATATAGGATAACCGAAAAAGTTTTCAGGAGATTTTTTATGCAATTTGGCAAAAGCTGGTTGGGAAAAAAAAGAGTTGCAGTAGCTGGCGGGATTATATTTTTGGTATTTTGTTATGTTTTAAAAGCTCAACTATTTTTATTGTCCAGTGCAATTAACAAAACTTTTTTTGGTTTGCAGTCCAGCGTCTATAACCTTGGTGATAAGACAGAAAAATTTTATGATACAATTTTTAGAGGCGAAGAAATTATTACTCGAAATAAAATATTGCGTGAAAAAAATCTGGTACTTCAACTTCAAAATTATAATTATCGAGCTGCCCAAAATGAAAATACTAAGCTGAAAAAACTTTTGGGAATGAAGGAGCAGAAGAAAGAAGTTTTTGTTGCAAGTGTAAACTTTAGGCAACAACTTGACGGATATGAAAAATTCTATGTGAACAAAGGCTCGAAAGATGGGATTAAGCCCGACATGATTGCAATGGTTGGAGTTAATTTGGTTGGTAAAGTTAAAGAGGTGCATGAAAATTATTCTATGGTAGAATTTTTGACGAGCACAAATATTTCTCTAAGTGTCAAAACTAATAACGGCGTGATTGGCATGATTCAAAATTCTACTGTTAAGAAAAATAAATTGGAATTTTTGCCCATGCTAGGAGAAAAAGAAGTTAATAAAAATGATGAGCTGTATACTTCTGGTATCAGCGATATTTATCCAGAGGGTTTATATGTTGGGAAAATAATAAAAGAAGATATGCTAGAAATTTATATAGTGGAAAGCGGAATAAAAATAACGGATTTTAATGAAGTTATTCTTCTACCAAAGGGAGTTGAAATTTAACAGGCATGAGAAAATTTATGCGTGCAAATTATTCGAGTAAAAAACTTACTCACAAAAAATTTAAGAAAAGATTTGAAGAGAATAAAAATGCAACAAGAATTTTTGCGATAATCTTGTTGGCACTTATATTTTTCACAAGTTATGGAGAGACCAAAAAAAATTCAACTATAAAAACTCTCACGGCTTATGTTAAGGAAGAGAGCCTCTTTGAAAAAAATTCAACTATAAAAACTGAGTATGATATGCAAATAAGTTTTCCAGACAAGCTGAAAAAGATTATGCAGCGACCTGAACTGAATAGAGGGGAAATTTATATTTATATTGGAAACAAAAGAACTACATACTTGCCTTTTTTTGGCAAAAAAGTTGTTGAAGATTTGAACAAAGATGAACTAACAACTGTAAATTTTGTGCAGGAACTCATGAAAGTTGAGATGAAAAAAGATTTGGAAGTAACCGTAACTGAGAAAGAAAAAGTTGTGGTGAAGGAAGTCAAAGAGGTGGACGGATATTTGCTGCCCACAAAAATTGAGATTTATTCTGAGGACATAAAAATTTCTACACTTGAATTTTTTAGTATAAAAGTCAATGCGATTTTTCCAGCTGGAGTTTTTGAGGTAGCCGATGAAACTGATTCAGAGTGAAGGGTTAGTCATTGGTAGAAATGATTTTGGCGAGGCAGATTCTTATATCACAATTATTACAGAAGAATTTGGTAAAATTTCCTTCGCGATAAAGGGGATAAGAAAAAGTAAGAGGCGAGAACAAAGTGCCGTAGATTTATTGTCTCTCTCAAAATTTATTCTTGTAAAAAAAGAAGAGAATTATACTCTAAATAAATTTGAAAATATAGATTATTTTGATGGTCTCAAAAAAAATATAGATAAAATTTCAATATCGCTATATATAATTTCACTGGTAAATAATTTTATGATAGAAAGTTTTTCTTATAACTTAACTATAAAAACTTTGAAAGCAATAGAAAATGAAGAAAACGAGAGTAAGAATTTGCTGATGCTTGCATATTATATGCTAAAGATTATTCAAAAAGATGGAATCTTGGACGAAGATTTTCAGAGCTGGAAGTTTTTGAGAGAGGAAACTTTTGAGAGAGAAATTATCGAGAGTATACTTGCTGGAAAAATTAAGACTCTTCTTTTGGAGCTAGATACAAAGTTTTCAAAAGAAAAATTATTAAGCACGATTTTAATATTGGAAAATTACATAAATATTAATACTGATTTCAAACTTAACATAAAAAAATATTTGTTGGGATGAGGGGAAAGATGAACGTAATAGATTATATTTCAGAAGAATTAATTAACTTGGATCTGAAAGCGAAAAATAAAGAGGAAGTCTTGGACGAACTCGCTCAACTTATTTCTAGTTCAGAAAATATTAGCAATGCAGAAGATGTTCGGCGTGCTCTTGCTGAGCGTGAAAAAATTGGTAGCACTGGAATTGGTCGAGGCGTTGCTATACCTCACGCAAAAACTGAAGGTGCAGAAAAACTTACCATAGCTTATGGTTACTCAAAAGAAAAAATAGATTATAATTCTCTTGACGGGGAAAAAGTTAATATGTTTTTTACTTTTGCATCACCGATGAAGGATAGCCAAATTTATTTGAAAATTTTGGCAAGAATATCAAGATTTTTGAGAGAAGAAAATTTTAGAGAAAAAATTTCAAAGTGCCAGACACCAAAAGAGGTCATGGACTGCATAAGAGAGATAGAAGGAGTCTAATATGAGATGTCCGTTTTGTGGCGAAGAAGAAACAAAAGTTGTGGATAGCAGATCTTTTTTGGAGGGTGAGTCCATCAAGAGACGTCGGGAATGTTTGCTGTGCAAAAAAAGATTTACCACATATGAAAAGATAGAAGAGAAACCAGTATATGTAATAAAAAAATCTGGCGGTAGAGAAAAATTTGACAGGGAAAAAATTATGCGTGGGCTAACTCTTGCCACAATAAAAAGGAATGTCAGCCGAGATACACTGGAAAGTTTGGTGTTTAATATTGAGAAGAAACTTAACAATAATTTGAGCAATGAAATTATGAGCTGCGAACTTGGAGATTTAATTTTGGAAGAACTTATTGGAGTTGACGAGGTTGCTTATGTAAGATTTGCCTCTGTGTACAAAGATTTTAAAGATTTGCAATCTTTCATTGAGATTATAAAAAATATTAAAGAAAAAAATAAGAGCTAAAAAATAAGAGAAAAATATAAAAAATACAGGGTGAATTAATTATGAAAATTTTAGTGATACATGGACCTAACCTAAATTTTTTGGGAATACGTGAGCCAGAAATTTATGGTAAAGAAACTTTAGAGGACATAAATAATTTGATAAAAAAATCTTGCCAAAAATATGAGCTAGACGTAGAAACTTTTCAGTCCAATTCGGAGGGCGACATAATAAATAAGTTGCAAGAAAATTATGGCAAGGCAGATTACTTGGTAATAAATCCAGGTGCGTTGACTCATTATAGCATCGCAATTCGTGACGCAATATTATCCACAAAGATAAAATGTATCGAGGTTCACCTGTCAAATGTTTATGCAAGGGAAGAATTTCGGAAAAAATCTGTGGTGTCAGATATAGCCTTGGGAGTTTTATCTGGGTTTGGAAGTTTTGGATATCTTATGGCTATAGAATACATTGCGGAAAAACTTAGAAAATAAAAGAATAAAAAATATAGAGAGAAAATAAAAATATTAAAAATAAAAGAGCAAGAAAATATAAATATATTATAATTTGGAAAGAAATTTAGAAGGAACTTAAATGAAGATAATTTTTATGGGTACGCCTGAATTTGCAATTTCATCACTCAAAAATATTTACGAAAAATATGGAGTGGAGGCAATCTTTACAAAAGTTGACAAGCCAAACATGCG
>JBOFDW010000084.1:0-2457 GCA_051647385.1 Fusobacteriaceae bacterium | reverse complement strand
TAAAAAGTTCAATATAATCTTCCTTTAAAAATTCTGGAACATCTACAACTTCACGCCCATTTTTAAAACTCTCAATAATTTCTCGCATAAAAATATGATTTCTTTTTTTTAAATTTCTTACAAAAAATAAAAATCCAGCAATCAACGTCAATAGTAAAACACCTATACCCAAAAGTTTTCACCTTACTTTCTCTTTTTAATTCTTTTATATTTTTAATATTTTTTTTATTTTAAATTTCTTTTCTTAAATTTTTTATTTTTTTTCTTGTTTATTTTTTTCTGATAATTCTTTTATTGCAATAGCAATATTTTCTGGAACAATTTTTTTTAGTTCTTCTACGTCAGCTTCAAATATATTTTTAATAGACTTATATTTTTCTATTAAAATCTTTCGTCTCTTTTCTCCAAGCCCTTTTATCTCATCAAGCTCAGATTTTATAATTCGCTTGCTTCTAAGTTTTCTATGATAAGTCACACCAAATCTGTGTGCTTCATCTCGAACTCTTTGAAAAATTTTTATCGCTTCATCAGCTCTACTAAAAATATATGGTTCAGAACTTCCGTATTTAAAAACTTCCTCTTCTCTTTTGGCTAAACTTACCAAATCTATTTTATCCAAACATCCTATTGATTTTAAAATTTTACCAACAGCATTTATCTGACCCAAACCTCCGTCTATCAAAACCATATCTGGCAATTGTTCGTCAGTAAGTTTTGTATAACGTCTAGTTATAACTTCTCGCATCATTTCAAAATCATCTGGCGTATCTTTACAAGTAATTTTAAATTTTCTGTATTCGCTACTTTTAGTTATTCCCTCAATGGAAACCGACATTGAAGCCACTGCATCTTTTCCCTGTATGTTGGAAATATCAAAACATTCTATTCTTCTCGGATAATTTTTCAAATGCAAAGTCTCATAAATTTTCATAAGACCTGATTCAACTACTGATTTTCTTTTATAATATGTTTCTATCTCTCTATCCAAATTTAGCTCAGCCATTTCTAAAAGTTCTTTTTTTCTACTTTTTATTTTTGGAAAACTTATTTCTATTTTATTTCCAGAATAAATATTTAACCATTCGCTTATAATTTTTTCATCTTGCTCCAAATTTTCCTGAAAAATTATATTTTTAGGAATTGGATTTTTGGAATAATAAGTTGAAACTATAAGTTCGTTTTCATTATCAAAAATTTTTCCTTCTAAAGAAATATTGACGCTATCTTTTCCAACTATTTTTCCTTCACGGGTATTTAAAACCGTAATAAAAAGTCTGTCTTGAATAAGTTTAAAAGTAAAATAATCTTCATCAACTATTCTTTTAAATTCTGTAACTTGAGTCATGATTCCATTTTTAAGCTCGCTTATTTGCCCTCTAAGAATTATCGCCTCTTCAAATTTCATTTCTTCAGAAGCTTTTATCATTTTTTTTTGGAGCTCGGAAATATATTCATCTCCTGTCCCTCTCAAAATTTTCTTTGCACCTTCAACCATAGAATTATAATCTTCTTCTATATTTTTGAATACGCAAGGAGCAGTGCAAAAATGCATATAATATTTTAAGCAAGGTTTTGCCCAAACTTTATTCATAACACGATTGCAGTCTCTCAATTTAAAAATTCTAATTAAAGTTTTTTTTAAATTTGCAACACCGTTTGGATATGGTCCAAAATAAAATGCTTTTTTTTCGTCCAACTCTTTAGTTGTCCTTATGGAATAAATAGCTGGAAACTTTTCTTTAGTGATTTTTATATAAGGATAAGTTTTTTGGTCTTTTAATAAAATATTATATTTTGGCATATATTTTTTTATTAAATTATTTTCTAGAATAAATGCGTCTACTTCATTATTACAAAGAATAAATTCTATGTCTTCAATATTTTTTACAAGTTCACGAGTTTTTATATTTTCATGTTCACGATTAAAATAGGACGCAACTCTATTTCTTAGATTTTTTGCCTTCCCTACATAAATAATCGTCGATTTTTTTTTCATTAAATATACTCCTGGGTTTTCAGGAATATCCTCTAATTTTGGTATCATGATTTCCAGTGTCCTTTTTCTTCCTCTATGTTAGTCTTCCACACTTTTAAGTTTGGCATTTTCAAAAGTTCTTCCTCCAACAAATTTACAAAAGTTACAGAACGATGTTTTCCTCCACTGCACCCCATTCCTATTGACAAATGTTTTTTTCCTTCTTTTATATAATTTGGTATCAAAAATTTTAACATGTCCAAAAGTTTTTTATAAAATTCTTTTGATGTGTTATCTTCCATCACATAATCACGAACTTTTTTATCATTTCCAGTGAGTGATCTAAGTTCAGCCTCGTAATATGGATTTCTTAAAAATCTTAAATCAAAAACTAAATCTAAATCAATTGGCATTCCATATTTATATCCGAAAGATTGCAAATGAATTGTTAATTCTTTAAATTCAGATCCTTTTTCTTGCTC